>JAIKYL010000079.1 GCA_024683255.1 Bacteroidales bacterium
TGGAGCCCCGCCATCCTGTGGTACTACCCTGTCATTGTAATTGGCAACTATGTGGGCTGCAACGTCCGCAGGATAGTGATTCCGGAAAAGCTCTTGTAATTATTAAAAATAATTATTATCTTTGCCAAGTTAGTAGTGTATCAATCTCGAACTTATGGACAAATTTACCCAAAACTATGTTGAGGGATTCATGGGCGATGTAATTGCCCGGAACCCCGGAGAGCGTGAATTCCACCAGGCCGTACGCGAAGTGGTGGAAAGTGTAGCCCCTTACATCACCAGCTACCCCCACCTGATGGACCAGAAAATCCTGGAACGGATTGTGGAGCCGGAGCGCGTGATCATGTTCCGCGTCCCCTGGATGGACGACCGTGGAGAAATCCACATCAACAAAGGCTACCGTGTTCAGTGCAACAGCGCCATCGGCCCGTATAAGGGCGGTATCCGCTTCCACGCCAGCGTGAACCTCTCCATCATGAAGTTCCTCGCGTTCGAGCAAACCTTCAAAAACGCCCTCACAACGCTGCCGATGGGCGGCGCCAAGGGCGGTGCGGACTTCTATCCCCGCGGCCACTCGGACAACGAAGTGATGCGTTTCTGCCAGAGCTTCATGACGGAGCTCTACCGCCACATCGGCCCCAACACGGACGTGCCGGCCGGCGATATCGGCGTGGGCGGCCGTGAGATCGGCTACCTCTTCGGCCAGTACAAGCGTCTGAGGGACGAATTCTCCGGCACCCTCACCGGCAAGGGCCTCGCCTGGGGCGGTTCCCTGCTGCGTCCGGAAGCCACCGGCTACGGCCTGTGCTATTTTGCTGAGCAGATGCTGGCCACCCGCGGAGAAGGCTTTGAAGGCAAG
The DNA here is from genome assembly GCA_024683255.1 of Bacteroidales bacterium. Next base: position 860 of record JAIKYL010000079.1, read on the forward strand.
ACCGTGTGCATCTCCGGCGCCGGCAACGTGGCCCAGTACGCCGCCCAGAAGGCCATGCGCCTGGGCGCCAAGGTGGTCACCCTGTCGGACTCCGACGGCTTTATCCACGACCCTGCCGGCCTGGACGAGGAAAAGATGGCCTATGTGTTTGAGCTCAAGAACATCCGCCGCGGCCGCATCAAGGAGTACGCCCAGAAATTCCCCGGCGTCACCTATTATCCCGGCGAACGCCCCTGGAAGATCCCCTGCGACATAGCCCTCCCCTGCGCCACGCAGAACGAACTGGAATTGGCCGATGCCCAGAACCTGGTAAAGAACGGCTGCATTTGCGTGGCCGAAGGCGCCAATATGCCCACTACGCCGGACGCCATCCGGGTTATCCAGGACGCCGGCCTGCTGTACTCCCCGGGTAAGGCCTCCAACGCCGGCGGTGTTGCAACTTCCGGCCTGGAAATGAGCCAGAACTCCATGCGCCAGAGCTGGACTGCCGAGGAAGTGGACAATTACCTCCGCCGCATCATGCAGGACATCCACGCCGCTTGCGTAAAGTACGGTACCCGTGAAGACGGCACCGTCAACTACGTGAAAGGCGCCAACATAGCCGGTTTCATCAAGGTGGCCGGCGCCATGTCAGACCAAGGACTGGTATAAAACTATATGACCGACGCTACATCGCTGATGGCCAGAAGGATCCGCAGGATTCTGCTGGTTTGCAACAATTACGACAACTTCTCCCTGGAAGAGGACGGACGCCTGGACGCCCGCATTGCCCGGGAATATGCAGAACTGAACCTTAGCAACCCGCCGGTGTTCGTGCGCGCCGCCTCCACCAAAGAGGCGCTGGAACTGGCCGATGCCGGGGAGCGCTGGGACCTGGTCATCACGATGTACAACGTGGGCGAGGTGGATGTCTTCACCTTCTCCCACAGGATGAAGGAATACGGGGCCGATGTCCCCATCATCCTCCTCACGTCCTTCTCCAAGGAGGTTTACCGGCAGATGGAGGAGCACGACCGCTCCGCCATCGACTACATCTTCTGCTGGAACGGCAGTACGGACCTTATCATTGCCATCATCAAGCTGCTGGAAGACAGCATGAACGCCCAGGACGACATCCTGGGAGGCGGTGTGCAGTGCATCCTGCTGGTGGAAGATTCAGTCCGTTATTACTCCACGTACCTGCCCCTGCTGTACAAGCTGGTGCTCCAGCAAAATAGCGCCGCCATCCTGGATGCGCTCAACGAGGAGCAGCAGATCTTCCGCAAGCGGGCCAGGCCGAAGATCCTTATGGCCACCAACTACGAGGATGCCCTTAATCTCTACAATACGTACAAGGAGAACCTCCTGGGCGTGATTTCGGACATCGGCTTTGTCCTGCACCGCGGAGACAAGGCGTCCACGGAGAAGCTGGATGCGGGCGTGGACCTGTGCCAGTTCATCCGGCACGACGAACCCCGCATGCCCATCCTCATGCAGAGTTCGCAGGAGAGCATGCGCGAGGTGGCCGAAGGCCTGCACGCCGGCTTCCTGATGAAGCGCTCCAAAACCCTGACGCACGAACTGGCCGAATACATCGGCCGGGAATTCGGCTTCGGCGACTTTGTGGCCATGAGCGACCGCGGACGGGAGATTGCCCGTGCCCGGGACCTCCAGGAAGTGGAAGACGTGCTGGAAACCCTGCCGGAAAAGGTGCTGGACAAGCTCCGCAGCAAGAATTACATTTCCCGCTGGCTGCTGGCCCGCGGTATCTTCCAGGAAGGAAACGCCATCAAGAGCAGCCGGCTGCCCACCGCGGCCGAGTTCCGCGCCATGGCCATTCCGCTCATCCACAACTACCGCGTGCGGCAGAGCCTGGGCGTGGTGGCGCGCTTCGATCCCAACACCTACAACGACACCATCTGGTTCTCCCGTTTCGGCGAGGGGTCCCTGGGCGGAAAAGCCCGCGGCCTGGCCTTCCTGAACAACATCCTGTACAAGCACAACCTCTACGAGAAGTGGGAAGACGTGCGCGTAATGGTGCCCCGGACGCTTGTCATCGCTACGGAGTACTTCGACCGCTTCATCCTGGAAAACGGCCTCCAATACGTGATCAATTCGGACATCTCGGATGCGGAAATCCTCTCCGAGTTTGTGTCCTCCAACCTGCCCACGGACCTCATCGAGGCTCTGCGGGCCTTTATCCGGGTGGTCCGTACGCCCCTGGCCGTTCGCTCCTCCTCCAAACTGGAAGATTCTTACTATCAGCCGTTTGCCGGCGTTTACTCCACCTACATGATCCCGGCGGTGGAGAACGAGGACCAGGAACTCCGGCTCCTCTCCAAAGCCATCAAGAGCGTGTACGCCTCCGTATACTTTGCCTCCTCCAAGGGTTATATCACTGCAACGGCCAACGTGATCTCGGAAGAGAAGATGGCCATCGTGCTGCAGGAAGTCTGCGGAACGGAAGACGGCGGCTTCTTCTTCCCCACCCTCTCGGGCGTTGCCCGCAGCGTGAACTTCTATCCCATCGGCTATGAAAAGGCCGAGGAAGGCATTGCCAAGGTGGCCTACGGCCTGGGTAAGGCGGTGGTGGACGGCGAGCAGGTGCTTCGCTTCTCCCCTGCCTATCCCAAACACGTGCTCCAGACCTCCACACCGGACCTGGCCATGCGGGAAACCCAGCAGGTGATGTATGCGCTTAACCTGCAGCCGGAGAAGTTCAAGACCTCCGTGGACGACGCAGTGAACCTGGAACGCGTTCCCATTTCCGACTGCGAAAAGTTCCAGAGTTTCTCCAAGGTGGTCTCCACCTACGACTTTGAGAATATGCGCATCGTGGACTCCCCCTTCCCCCGCGGACCCAAGATCGTCACCTTTGCGCACGTGCTCCGCTACGGGACCTTCCCGCTGGCGCCCATCGTCCAGGAACTGCTGGAAATCTGCACCGCGGAAATGAACTGCAGCGTGGAGATTGAATTTGCCGCAGAACTTTCAACAGGTCTCTTCAACGCCCTGCAAATCAGGCCGATATCCTCCGACAGCCTGCAGGCCGAAGTGGATTGGCGGGAGATTGACTGCTCCGGCGCGCTGGTCCGTTCGGAAAGCGCCCTGGGCACCGGCTGGATTCCGGACATCAAAGACATCGTGTACCTCAAGGCCGACAAGTTTGACAAGATGAAGACCGTGGAAATGGCCGCCGAACTGCGGGCCCTGAACGCCAAGTTAAGGGCGGAAGGACGCCAGTATGTCCTCATTGGTTATGGCCGATGGGGTTCAAGCATCCCCACCCTGGGCGTGCCGGTGGCATGGAGCGACATTTCCGAGACCAAGGCCCTCATAGAGTGCTGCCTGCCGGACTTCCGCGTGGATCCCAGCCAGGGCACGCACTTCTTCCAGAACCTCACCTCCTTTAATGCCGGCTACGTGAACGTGGACCCGTATTCCCGCCAGGGCGATTTCTTCGATCTGAGCCCCCTGGACGCCCTCCCGGCCGAATTTGAGACGGAATTCCTCCGCCACATCCACCTGGAGAGCCCCGTTACCGTCTGCGTAGACGGCCGCGCCGGCCGCGCCGTGGTGAAACTGTAGCGTCCTCTTTAAGGAATGAAAGAGTTCGAAATAGCCAAAAAGATTGGCAAGGAGCTAACGGATGCGGAGCTTAAGGAAGCTGCCGCCAAAGCCCTGGGCGTAAAGCCGGAAAAAGTGGGCCGATGGGTGGTGGTGCGACGCAGCGTTGACGCCCGGCAGGAAATCCTATACCGCTACCGGGTGCAGGCGTACCGGGAGGGAGAGGCGTACGAACCCTTCCAGGTTGCTCCTTACCAGGATGTTCACCAGGCCCCTCCGGTGATAGTGATAGGAGCCGGTCCCGCCGGCATGTTCGCTGCCTTGAAGCTTTTGCAGAAAGGATTGAAACCCATTGTGTTAGAACGGGGTAAGGACGTGGAGCGCCGCAAGGTGGACATGGCCAAACTGTCCACGCAGGGCGTCATAGATCCGGACTCCAATTACTGTTATGGAGAAGGTGGAGCCGGAGCTTTCAGCGACGGAAAACTGTTCACCCGTTCCTCCAAACGGGGCGATATACGGGAGGTCCTGCACCAGTTGGTAGCTTTCGGGGCTCACCCGGACATTTTGATTGATGCACATCCGCACATTGGTACGGACCGTCTGCCGGAGATTGTAAAGAACATCCGCCAATGCATTGAAGACCATGGCGGAGAGTATCACTTCGACAGCCGGGTCACGGACATCGTTGTGCGGGGAGATGCCCGGTCGGAGCCGGGCATGACGAAAGAAGTGCATTGTGGTTCAATTATTTACAAAGCCGATAAAGTAATCTTGGCCACCGGCCATTCGGCCCGGGATATCTACGAACTCTTCCAGCGGAAAGGCTGGGCGCTGGAAGCCAAGGGCTTTGCCCTGGGCGTACGGGTGGAACACCCGCAGTGGCTCATCAACCAGATCCGTTATCATGGGAAATATCAGCCGTTTATGCCTGTTGCCGAATACTCCTTTGTGCAGCAGGTGGAAGAGCGCGGTGTGTTCTCCTTCTGCATGTGCCCGGGCGGCATCCTGGTGCCTTCCTCCACGGAAGACGGCACAGTGGTCTTGAACGGCATGTCCAACGCAGCCCGCAACTCCAAGTGGGCCAACGCAGGCGTAGTGGTGCAGATAGAGCCCGGTGACCAGCCGGCGCAGTACGAGGGCCCCTTTGCCCTTATGGATTTTCAACGGGATGTGGAACGGTCTATGTATCAGTGGGTTTCCCAGCACGGCGGAAAGCATCCGCTATCGGCCCCGGCCCAGCGGATGAAGGATTTCTGCCGCGGCATTGTATCGGCCGATCTGCCCAAAACCTCCTATCATCCGGGTGCCCTTTCCGCTCCCCTCCACGAATTGCTTCCGGAGCATGTAGCGCTGCGTCTCAGGCGCGCTTTCCCGCAGGTGGACCGCCAGATGCACGGCTATTATACCAATGACGCTCTGCTGCTGGGCGTAGAGTCCCGCACCTCTTCCCCCATCCGTCTACCACGGGATCCGGAAACCCTTGAGCACGTGGATGTTCCGGGCCTTTACCCCTGCGGAGAAGGCGCCGGATATGCCGGCGGCATCGTTTCATCGGCCCTGGACGGCATCAATTGCGCGGAAAAGTGTTAACTTTGCACCCGAAATGGCAGACATTATCCTGGGCATAGAATCTTCCTGCGACGACACTTCGGCGGCCGTTATCCGTGACGGCGTGCTGCTGTCCAACGTGATTGCCTCCCAGCAGGTGCACAAGGACTTCGGCGGCGTGGTGCCGGAACTGGCTTCCCGTGCGCATGAGCAGAATATTGTCCCGGTGGTGTCGGAAGCCCTCCGGAAGGCCGGTGTAGAGGCCAAAGACCTCACGGCCATCGCCTTCACCCGCGGCCCGGGTCTGCTGGGCTCACTGCTGGTGGGAACTTCCTTTGCCAAAGCGCTTTCCCTGTCTCTGGACATTCCCATGGTGATGGTGAACCACCTGCAGGGACACATCCTGGCCAATTTCATCCGGCAGCCGGACGTTCCGGTGCGGGAACCTTCCTTCCCTTACCTGTGCCTTCTGGTCTCCGGCGGCAACTCCCAGATTGTTAAGGTGAAAAGCCCGGTGGAGTACGAGATTCTGGGTCAGACCATAGACGACGCAGTGGGAGAAGCCTTTGACAAATGCTCCAAGATGCTTGGGCTGGGCTATCCCGGCGGCCCCATCATTGACGCATTGGCCCAGAAAGGAGACCCGGAGCGTTTCCACTTTGCCAAACCCAACATTCCCGGCCTGGATTACAGCTTCAGCGGCGTAAAGACGTCTCTGCTCTATTTCGTACGGGATCAGATTGCCCTGGACCCGGATTTCCTGGAGAAGAACAAGGAAGACCTCTGCGCCAGTTTCCAGAATACGCTCATCGATATACTCCTTGGCAAACTCATCCGTGCGGCCAAGGAAACCCGTATCCGGGAAGTGACCATAGGAGGCGGGGTAAGTGCCAACAGCGGATTAAGGGAAAGAATTGAGGCCGAAGGAATTAAGCGTCATTGGAACACCTATCTCCCGGAGCGCAAGTTCACCACGGACAACGCCGCTATGATAGCCATTGCCGGCTGGTTCCAGTACAAGGCCGGTGTCCGCACCCCGCTGGACGTGGCCCCCGTTTCACGCATGGCCGATTTTTAAAGTATGTGGTGGCTCCTGGCTTTCGGATCGGCCGCCCTGCTGGGCGGATATGATTCTTTCAAGAAGATTGCCCTCAAGGACAATGCCGTCATTCCCGTCCTGCTGTTCAATACGCTCATCAGTACGGTTCTCTTTTCTCCCTGGCTGTTCAAAACAGGGTTTGGAGACTGGGCTGTGCAAAAATACATCGTAGCCAAGAGCGCCCTGGTTCTGTCCTCCTGGATAGCGGGCTACATTGCCATGAAACAGCTCCCGCTCACCATCGTGGGTCCAGTGAACGCCACACGTCCCGTCCTGGTGCTGGTGGGAGCCATCTTCCTGTTCGACGAGAGGCTCAACCCCCTCCAATGGGCCGGTGTGGCCCTGGCTATCGTCGCCTATTTCCTGATGCGCCTGAGCGGGGTGAAAGAGGGGTATAAACGGGGGAACAAATGGATTCTCTGCCTCATCCTGGCTGTCTTGCTAGGCTCTTTCAGCGGCCTGTATGACAAGTACCTCATGTCACCTTCCCAGCTGGGGCTGGACCGGATGCAGGTACTAAGCTGGTATTCTCTGTATCAGGCACTTATCATGCTGGTGGTGGCGGCCTTCCTTTGGTGGCCCCGCCGGCGGAAAGGCACTCCTTTCCACTGGAGTCCGGCAATTCCCTTCATAAGCATCTTCCTTTGCGGGGCCGATTTTCTCTATATGCAGGCCCTTTCGCAGCCCGACGCCCTCATTGCCGTAGTATCCATGATCCGCCGCGGCAGCGTGCTGGTGAGCTTTGCCATCGGCGCCCTGCTGCTGAAGGAGAAAAATCTCAAATCCAAGGCCTTGGACCTGTTGCTGCTGTTAGTCAGTATGGTGCTGCTATACTTCGGTTCACGGTCATAGTCACGTTTTAGGCCGTTTTCTTGACTTAGATCGTCAGTATCAGCAATCTCGGTCACGTTTTAGCCCCAAAACGTGACTAAGACCGGAAATCAGGCCCTCCATTTTACAAAAATTATTCTTATTTTTGTAAACTGATGAAAAAGGGGCTCAAAATAACCCTCAAGATATTGGGATGGACGCTGGTAACGGTATTTTTGCTGCTACTGGGGGGCATGGTTGCCATGCAGTCACCCAAGATTCAGTCCTATATCGGCAAGAAGGTGGTGGAGCGGCTGCAGAGCAGCATGGATGCAGACATCTCCTTCTCGGAAGTGAGCTTCAAGCCCTTTGAGACCCTCATTCTCAAGGACGTGCTGGTCACGGACCCGGCCGCCGTGGACCATCGGGCCGATACGGTTGCCTGTCTCACCCACCTTTCGGCCAAATTCAACATCCGCGGCCTTTTCTCCCGTGAGGGTGTGCATGTGAGCCGACTAACGGCGCAGGGCGTCACCTTCAACCTGGTAATAGAGCCCACGGAGTATCCCGGTCATACCTCTTCCAACATCGAGCGCATCTTCCGCCTTGTAAGCAATCCGGACGAAGAAACCAAGGACCTGGGCAACCTCTTCGATGCCAAGGATGTGGAAATGAGAGATTTACGTTTCCGTCTCCTGAATCCGGCCAACGAAGCGGAAGGCTACACTTTTGAAGAAGGAACCATAGACTGGAACAACCTGGACGCCTGGATCAGCGTCCTCAAAGCCAGGGACCTCCGCTACTCCCACAACGTCTTCACCGGTACGGTGGACAACCTCCGGTTTGGAGAGAACGAAACCGGGCTGGTTATAGAGAAAGCCGCAGGAAAAGTTAAAGTGGGCAATGCCCAGGCCCTCATTACAGACCTGGAACTGTTGGAGAAGAACTCCCAAATCCTGGCCAAGAAACTGCTCCTGGACGGTCCGCTGGACGACTATGGGGACTTCGTGAACAAAATCCGGATAGAGGCGGAGATAGAGCGGGGCACCCTGGTCTCCATGGAAACCGTGGGCCACTTCGGTCCCCTCCCCAAGGGTACCAACTTCCGCGGTTATCTGCAGGGCCGCTTCAACGGCACCGTAAGTGATTTCAATCTGCAGGACATAGTGGTGCAGGATGCCGATGCCAACTTCGCCGCCCAAATCCGGGGCGGGATGAAAGGCCTTCCGGAAATTATGGACTGCACGCTGGACTTCCGGCTGGACGGACTGGACTTCGACATGCCCGGCGTAGCCCAGTTCGTGAATTCCTGGGCTCCGGGAACCAACCTGGACCTTTCCGGCATTGCCAAAGGCCAGCGCTTTGTCTTCAACGGTACCGTCCAGGGTCCCATCAACCGCCTGAACGTTGACGGTAGCGCCGCAACGGGAAATGGAGAAGCCATAGTGGATATGGTGCTCCTGAACGCGGTGGACGAGAAACGGGACATCGGCATGGACGGACGGCTCAAAACCCGCGATCTGGACCTGGGACGCATCCTGGGCATAGATGCGCTGGGAGCGGTGAGTCTGGAATCCCGGCTCAATGCCACCCTGGCCCAAAGCGGTCCCCAGCTGCAAATTGACACCCTCCATATTGCCCGCCTCCACGCGCTGGACTATACGTACAACAACATCTCCGGCTCCGGCTATTACCGGAACGGCGCTTTTGACGGACGCATCGTATCGGCCGATCCCAATCTGGGTTTCCTTTTCCAGGGTGCTTGCAAGCCGGGTAGCGACGGCAAAGACTATTATAGCTTCCTCCTGAGCCTGGGTTATGCCGACCTTCAGGCCATGAACCTGGATAAACGCGGCACCTCCCGCGTGAGCTTCGAGGCAGACTCCAACTTCTCCCTTTCCAAGGACAAAAACCTCCAGGCCGATCTGCTGATCAGGGGACTTAGCCTGGAAAACGACAGCGGTGTCCACGAGATCGGCGATATTACCGCCACCGCCTCTGCCGTCAACTATCAGCACCGGATAGACCTCAAATCGGATTTCATGGATGTGAATTTCTCCGGCGGAGAATCCATCCAAAGCTTTGTGAACGACCTTCAGTACCTGGTCCTGGACAAAGAACTACCCTCCATCCTGGGAACGCCTTCCGGCTACGCCTGGGACGGCACGGCCTATGACCTTAACGTTACGGTGCGGGATACGCGGGAGCTCCTGGCCTTCGTGGCGCCCGGACTGTACATAGAGAACAACACCCGGCTCCACGTTTCCCTGGACAGGGACGGAACCCTGGGCGGACGGCTCACCTCCGGCCGGCTGGCCTATATGGACAAGTTCCTGCGGGACGTGAACCTGAGCCTGGACAATGCCGGACAGGCCCTTGAGGCCGATCTGGTTAGCCCGTCCCTCTACCTTTCCGGCCTGGAACTCAAGGGGAACCGGCTAACCCTCTTCGCCAATGACGACCACCTGGGCGTGTCCTACTCCTTCGACAACGAAACAGAGGCCGAAACGCGCGCCGAGCTAATCCTGGGAGCCGATTTCTCCCGGGAGGACGGACAGCTTGTGGTGAACGCCCAGGCCCTCCCCTCCAACATCTACTACGAGGGTGACGGCTGGGGTATCTCCTCGGACAACATCCTGTTCAAGGACGGAGACTGGAAGATTTCCCGCCTCCTCGCCAGCCATGAGGACGAGACCCTGCTGGTGGACGGCGGATTCTCCTCCCATCAGCCGGATACCCTGAACGTCCGGATGGAGAGATTCAACCTGGCCCTTCTGAACACCCTCACGGGCGGCTTCCCGCAGGTTCAGGGACGCGCCACGGGCAACGCCCTGGTAATCTCTCCCTCCAGCCCCGCTGTAGGCCTAGTGGCCGGAATCACTTGCGACTCCACCCTGGTTTCCGGGAAACGTCTGGGACAGCTGAAGATAGAAAGCCACCGGAACGAGGCGGAGAACCGCTTTGACTTTGTACTAGGCAACGATCTGGACGGGAAAAAGACCTTGGATGTGGACGGTTACCTCAAGCCTTCCACCGCAGAGCTCAACGCCCTGTTCACCCTGGACGGGTTAAACCTGGAATACGCGGCACCCATCCTGATCACCGCTTTCTCGGATTTCGGCGGCGGACTCAGCGGCAAGGTGCGGTTGCAGGGTCATCTGGACAATCTGCACCTCTCCAGTGAGGACCTTTCCATAGACGATGGGCGCATTACCCTGGATTACTCCCAGGTCCCCTACAGTGTATCCGGCGACCTGGACCTGGACGACAAGGGCCTGCATTTCACGGACGTCCGGATCAGGGACATGGAAGAAGGTATCGGCACCATCCGCGGCAGCGTGCTGCTGGACGGATTCACCAATTACGGCCTGGACGTGCACGTACGGCTTAACCGGATGAAGGTCCTGGAACTCAAGCGAGGCATGAATTCCCTGCTTTACGGAGACCTTTATGCCACCGGAACGGCCGATGTAACCGGCTGGTCGCCGGACCTGAACCTGGACCTGAACGCCTCCACGGTGCGGGAAGGTAACCTGCACCTTCTCATCGGCGGAGCCAGCTCCAGCCGCAGTTCCCAGATGCTCACCTTCGTGGAACCGCAGGAAGAGACTGTGCTGGATCCGTACGAGCAGATGATGGCCACCACCACCCAATCGGCCCGGCATATGGGTAATACCAGCATCCGCCTTACCGTCCGGCCGTCCCAGGACGTGATGGTGTACCTGGACCTCAGCGACGAGAATTCCCTCAAGGCCAGCGGCACCGGCATCATAGAGATAGACAGCCAGAGTTCCACCTCTTCCCTCACCCTTAACGGAAACTATCAGCTCAAGCAGGGTAGCTTCCATTTCTCGGCCATGAACCTGGTGAGCCGGGACTTCACCATCCAGGACGGCAGCTGGGTGCGCTTCTACGGAGACCTCTGGGACACGGAGCTCAACGTAAACGGCCTCTACACCACCAAAGCCAGCCTGGCCAACCTCATTGCCGATGAAAATGCCGTGAGCCGCCGAAACGTGGAATGCGGTATCAGCATTACGGACAAATTGAGTAACCCGCAGGTTCAGTTCTCCATTGAAGTTCCGGATCTGGACCCCACCACGCAGGCCCAGGTGGAAGCAGCCCTCAACACGGAAGACAAGGTACAGAAACAGTTCCTTTATCTGCTCCTGGCCGGCGGTTTCCTCCCCTCGGAAGAATCCGGTATCACCACCAACGGTTCGGAGATGCTCTTCTCCAACGTTACCGGTATCATGGCGGGCCAGATCAACAACATCTTCCAGAAACTGGACATTCCACTGGACCTGGGTCTCAACTACCAGTCCACCAATTCCGGCACCAACATCTTCGACGTGGCCCTTTCCACCCAGCTTTTCAACAACCGCGTCATCGTGAACGGCTCCGTGGGTAACAAGAAGCTCTACGGCGCCTCCACTTCGGAAGTGGCGGGAGACCTGGACATTGAAATCAAGCTTAACAAGAGCGGTTCGCTTCGCGCCAACCTCTTCTCCCATTCGGCCGACGAGTTCACCTCTTACCTGGACAACAGCCAGCGAAACGGCGTCGGTATCGCCTTCCAGCGGGAGTTCAATTCCTTCAGCCAGCTGTTCCAGCGCATCTTCCGCATCCGGCCCAAGCCGGGCACGGAACCCCAGCCCCAGGAAGGCTTTACCCCCAGGCAAATTGTCCTGCAGATAGACTCCACCGGCCATGCAACCCCCAAAAATGACTTACGGTAAACTATATCTCATACCCGCCCCTCTGGGCGAAGGAGACCCGGCCCAGGTAATCCCCGCACCGGTGCTGTCCTTCCTCCCGCAGCTGGACTGCTTTGTGGTGGAAGAGGTTCGGACGGCCCGGCGGTACCTGTCGGCAGCGGGTCTCAAAGGCCACATCCAGGAGCTGGAATTCCACGAGCTCAACGAGCATACGGCTCCCGCCGAGGTAGAGAAATACCTCCAGCTGTTCCGGGACGGACGCAACGTGGGCCTCATTTCGGAAGCAGGCCTTCCCGCCGTGGCCGATCCGGGCGCCCTCCTGGTGGCGCTTTGCCATCGGCATAACATAGAGGTGGTTCCCTTCGTGGGACCGTCCTCCCTTATGCTGGCCCTTATGGCCTCCGGCCTCAACGGACAGTCCTTCGCCTTCGCCGGGTACATCCCCGCCAAGACGGAAGAGCGCCGCACAGCCCTCCATGCGCTGGAAAAACGCTCTGCCAGCGCCCACCAGACCCAAATTCTCATTGAGACGCCTTACCGCAACGACGCCCTCCTGGCCGATATGCTCCAGTGCCTGGCCCCCCATACGCGCCTTTGCATAGCCGCCAACCTCACCTGCCCGGACGCCTTCATCCGCACCCGAACCGTGGCCGAATGGAAACGGGAGGTGCCCGTGATTGGCAAACGTCCCTGCGTGTTTTTGTTCCTGTCATGAAAATAGCGTTCACCACCCTGGGCTGCAAACTCAATTATGCAGAGACCTCTACCTACGAGCGGGGCTTCCTCGCCGCCGGCTGGGAAGTGGTGCCCTGGACGCAACAGGCCGATGTATACCTGATAAACACCTGCGCCGTTACGGAAACGGCCGAAAAGAAGTCCCGGAACCTCATCCGCCGCGCTCACAAGACCGCTCCGGATGCCAGGATTGTAGTAACCGGCTGTTACGCAGAACTCCGAAAAGACCAACTCCTGGCCATAGACGGCGTATGGAAAGTCTTCGGCGCCAATGAAAAAAGCCAAGTAGTACCAGTGACGGCGGCGGGGAGCACAGTCCCGGGGGCTTGTCCACCCCCGGACGAGTATAGGGGGAGGGGCCCGAAAACGGGTCTTTCGCGAAGCGGAAGAGCTGGATTCCGGGAGGGGCCGGAGCGAGCGAAGCGAGCGGAGTCCCCCGGGACTGTGCTCCCCGCCACCGACACCTTTGGGGCCTATAGCAGTGGTGAGAGAACCAGAAGTTTTTTGAAGGTGCAGGATGGCTGCGATAATTTCTGCGCCTACTGCACGGTGCCGTATACCCGGGGGCGAAGCCGGAACATTCCGGTGTGCGAGGCAGTGAAACAGGCCAGGGAGATTGCGGCCAAAGGCATCAAGGAAATTGTGTTGACGGGTGTGAATACCGGCGATTTCGGCCGCAGCACAGGAGAGAGCTTTCTGGACCTGCTGAAGGCGCTGAACGAAGTGGAAGGCATTGACAGATACCGCATTTCCTCCATTGAGCCTAACCTCATTACGCCGGAGATTGTGGACTGGATTGCCTCCGGGACCAAATTCCAGCGGCATTTCCACATTCCCCTGCAAAGCGGCAGCGATACGTTGTTAAAGCGGGTGGGCAGGCGCTACGACACAGCCCTTTTCGCCTCCCGTATTGATTACATCCGGAAGGCGCTGGAGCGTCCCGGAGAACCGCTGGTGTTCTTTGGGATAGACGTCATCGTGGGCCTGCCCGGAGAAACGGAGGAACTCTTTCAGGAAACCTACGATTTCCTGAAAGACCGCATCCGCCCGGCCTTTATCCACGTATTCCCCTACTCCCGCCGTCCCGGCACCCGTGCGGCCGAATGGAAAGACCAGGTACAGGACAGCATTAAGACGGAACGAGTGGCCCGGCTGGAAGCCCTCTGCGAAGAACTCCATAGCAGTTTTGTGGAAGCCAACAAAGGCCTAAAGGAAACGGTCCTATGGGAATCCTCCGTGAAAAACGGCCTGATGGGCGGCTACACCGGCAACTACATCCGTGTAGAAAAGCCTGCCGATCCGTCAATGTTCAATATGCTGGAGGAGATTGTTTTATGACAAAACTTACATTTTTGGGAACGGGGACATCGCAGGGAGTGCCCATCATTGCCTGCCAGTGTCCTGTGTGCAAAAGCTCCGATGCCAGGGACAAGCGGTTCCGCGCGGCAGCTTTGGTGGAGCATGAAGGGCTGCAGATCCTCATTGATGCCGGGCCGGATTTCCGCTCCCAGATGCTTGCGCACAATGTGCGGCACCTGGATGCCATCCTCCTTACCCATAATCACAAGGACCATACGGGCGGTCTGGACGATGTCCGCTCCTTTAATTATATAGACAAGAAGGCCGTGGAGATCTACTGCGAGCCGCGCGTGCTGCAGTCTCTCCGGAACGACTATTCCTATGCCTTTGCGGAGCACAAGTATCCCGGCTCCCCCGAATGGCACGTCCACCTCATTGACGAAAGACCTTTCCGCGTAGAATCCCTGGAAGGGACCGGAGACCTGGAATGGGTACACGACGTGGGCTATTTCTATCGGCAGAAAGACGGAAGCCTCAAACCCTCCGACAATGCCATCCTGGAAGCCTCCCATGAACTGCCCAACGTGATTCCCATCCGGGGCTATCACGACCAGCTGCCCGTACTGGGTTTCCGCTTTGGCAACATTGCCTACATCACGGACATGAGCTCCCTGCCGGAAAGCGAGCTCTCCAAGTTGGAAGGACTTGAACACGTGACACTTAACACTGTGGGCTATCATCCTCACCATTCTCATTTCTCCCTGGACGAAGCCCTGGAGCTGGCCAACCGGATTGGTGCGAAACACACCTGGCTAACCCACCTGAGCCACGCTTTCCCCCAGCATGAAAAATTCTGTGCAGACCTTTTGAAGATCTGCACAGAACGTGGAATTAACTCTATTGTACAGCCCGCCTATGACGGGCTAACCATTACAGCTTAGGACCAGCCTTAACTAAAGCCTTACCAGCTTTGTTGGCTTCGTACTTGTGGAAGTTCTTGATGAAGCGGCCGGCCAGGTCTTTGGCCTTCTCTTCCCATTCGGCGGCGTTCTTATAGGTATCGCGAGGATCCAGGATACCGGTATCTACGCCTTCCAGCTTGGTGGGAACCTCAAAGTTGAAGTACGGGATGTTCTTGGTGGGGGCCTTGTCGATGCTGCCGTTGAGGATGGCGTCGATGATGCCGCGGGTGTCGCGGATGGAGATACGCTTGCCCGTGCCGTTCCAACCGGTGTTCACCAGGTATGCCTTGGCACCGCTCTTCTTCATCTTCTTAACAAGCTCCTCTGCATACTTGGTGGGATGCAGCTCCAGGAAAGCCTGGCCGAAGCAGGCGGAGAAGGTGGGAGTGGGCTCCGTGATACCGCGCTCCGTACCTGCGAGCTTGGCGGTGAAGCCGGAGAGGAAGTAATATTTGCACTGATCCGGGGTGAGGATGCTCACCGGAGGAAGCACGCCGAAGGCATCGGCACTGAGGAAGATCACCTGCTTGGCTGCGGGGCCGTGGGAAACGGGGCGCACAATCTTCTCAATGTGATAGATGGGATAGCTCACGCGGGTGTTTTCCGTGACAGACTTGTCGTTGAAGTCAATCTTGCCGGCCTTGTCCACGGTTACGTTCTCCAAAAGAGCGTCCCTGCGGATGGCGTTGTAGATGTCCGGTTCGGACTCCTTGTCCAGCTTGATGACCTTGGCATAGCAGCCGCCTTCGAAGTTGAACACACCCTTGTTGTCCCAGCCATGCTCGTCGTCGCCGATGAGGAGGCGCTTGGGATCCGTGGAAAGGGTGGTCTTGCCGGTGCCGGAGAGGCCGAAGAAGATGGCGGTGTTCTCACCGTTCATGTCCGTATTGGCAGAGCAGTGCATGGCAGCGATGCCCTTGAGCGGCAGATAGTAGTTCATCATGGAGAACATACCCTTCTTCATCTCACCGCCGTACCAGGTGTTGAGGATAACCTGCTCACGGGAAGTGACGTTGAAGGCGACGCAAGTGTCTGAACGGAGGCCGAGTTCCTTGTAGTTGTCCACCTTGGCCTTGGAGGCGCAGTACACCACGAAGTCCGGCTCCTGGTCAAATTCCTTCTGGTTCATGGGACGGATGAACATGTTGGTCACAAAGTGGGCCTGCCATGCCACCTCCACGATAAAGCGGACCTTCATGCGGGTGTCCTTGTGGGTGCCGCAGAAACCGTCCACCACAAACAGGCGCTTGCCGCTGAGCTGCTCCTGGGCCAGTTTCTTGACGGCCTTCCAGGTTGCCACGCTCATCTTGTGGTTGTCGTTGTGATACTCCTCGGTGTCCCACCAGATCTCTCCCTTCTTGCCTTCCTTGGTGGTGTTGTCGTACACGATGTACTTGTCTTTGGGAGAACGGCCGGTGTAGATGCCCGTCATCACGTTGATGGCGCCAAGTTCCGTAACCTGACCCTTGTCAAAACCTTCGAGACCGGGTTTGGTCTCTTCGTTGTAAAGAACCTCGTACGTGGGGTTGTAAAGGATTTCCTTCACACCCTTGATGCCGTACTTGCGGAGATTGATGTTTGCCATGATATAATTAGCTGTATTTTGAATTGTTATAGATTTTAATTTTCAGTCTACAAATTTACTCATAAACAGGCACTTTTGCAATACCTATTTCTTGGGATTCTCCAGGCGGGCTTCAATCCGTTTCTGCAGGCCCGGGATAAGGACCAGATCCGGATAAAGGGTGTTGGCCGTGTCCAGCCAACGGGCGGCAAGACCCGTGTCCCCCATCATATAGAATACCAACGCCATGTTGTAGCAGGCGCAGGCCCGTTTTCTGTCGTCATCTCCCTGAAGGAAAGGAGCCCAGGCATCAATGGCGGCGGCATATTTCCCGTCCAGCGTGGAGGTAATGGCGCCAATCCATTCGTCCGAATCCGAGTCGTCGTAATAATAGAAACTGAAACTCTCCGTCTGCCAGTTGGAGACAAAGCGGCGGGAGATCCGCTCACCCATCCTTTCGGCCTCTCCGCCGGCGGCGGCCAGGCGGGCCTTGTCCTTCAGGATCTCCCCGGGCGTGATTCCGCTGTTATAGACCACCGGACGCAGGACGGCGTTGCCAGTGAAACGGCGCACGACGTCGTCTCCCATGCTGTCGTAGATGTAAAGGGCGGTGTTGAGCGGTACCTGAGCCGGGCAAACATAGGCCGAATCCACCGAACGGGCATTGTGGACTTCCTGGTTGGACTCCATCACGGGCTCTCCCAAAGCACTGGAAATAAGAAAGATGACATCCTCTCCGGTGTCCATCACAAGCGAGTGCATCATCTCCAGCGACAGGCTGTCGGCCTTGGGAATCCGGTAAATGCCGATCACTTCTTCCCCACCGAAGTAATCCTCCTCCAGGGCACGGGCCAGGGACGAGGCCATGCTCCGGTTGAAGGCCGTATCGGCCGGGACATCGCTGTCCATATAGACCAAGGCCATGGATTTGCGGGCAAGGTCCATACCGGAATCCGAGGGCTGCCGCACTTCCAGATAATACGTGTAAATCTCGGGCGAGCAGGAGACCAGCCCCAGGAGGGCGGCCGCCAGCCAAATTATTCTTTTCATACTACTTCTGCTGTAAGGTCATACTCATCGGCAGCGGTTATTTGGACCGTAAGGAACTTACCCACAAGGGATTGCGGTTCCGCCCCTCCAAAGGCCGCAGCCGTATATTTTACCAGGATCTCCCCGTCCACCTCCGGGCTTTCGAATTCACTCCGGCATACTAGGATGCCGTCCGTGAATGCGTCCACCAGCACGCGGACTTGGGTGCCGATCCGGGACTCATTGTATGCAAGGGATATGCCACGCTGAAGCTCCATGAGCGCATTCAGGCGGTTCTTTTTGGTACGTTCCGAAACGCTGTCCGGAAAGTGCTCCGCATCGTAGGTTCCCTCCTCCTCCGAATAGGTGAAGGCACCCAGCCGCTGGAAGCGGGCTTCCCGCACGAAGTCCAGCAATTGCTCAAAGTCGTTGTGCTTCTCCCCGGGATGTCCCACGATGAGGGTGGTCCGGAGCGCCACGCCGGGCACACGCTCCCGCATCCGGCGGATGAGCTCCCGGGTCCAGGCGCCGTCCACATGGCGGTGCATGTTGTCCAGAACCCGGTCCGAGATGTGCTGGAGCGGGATGTCCATGTATCGGCATACCTTGGGATTGTTGGCCATCTCCTCCAGGACATCCTCCGGGAAATCGGCCGGATAGGAGTAGTGGATGCGGAGCCACTCGATGCCTTCCACCTCTGAAAGTTTCCTTAAGAGGGGCGCCAGCATGCGTTTTTTGTAAAGGTCCAGGCCGTAATACGTGGTGTCCTGGGCAATGATGATGAGTTCCCTTATCCCTTGAGCCGCCAATTCCTCCGCCTCCTTTACAAGCACCTCCATGGGGACGGAACGGTGCGGCCCGCGGATGAGCGGGATGGCGCAGTACGAGCAGCGCCTGTCGCAGCCTTCCGAAATCTTGAGGTAGGCATAGGGATGGATGCCGTCCGTAAGGATGCGCCGATGCTGCTGGGAAGGATCCGGCTTGCAGCCGAGGGCCTCCACCAGCGGGTCCAGCGTACGGGCCCCGAACCAGCCGTCCACCTCCGGAATGAGTTCCGGAAGCTCCGACGCATAACGCTGGGACAGGCAGCCGAAAACCAGCAGCTTACCCACCTCGCCGGCCTTTTTCCGGGCTGCGGCGGAGAGGATGGTCTGGATGGACTGCTGCTTGGCATCTCCAATGAAGCCGCAGGTATTGACAAGGAGTACGTCCACCCAGGGGCGGGATTCCCCTTCCGGCACCAGCTCATACGAGCCGCGTATCTGATAAAGCAGATGCTCGGTGTCTACCGTGTTCTTGGAACACCCCAGGGTGATAACCTGCAGCGAAGGCATGGACTAGGCCTCCGCGTTACCGGCAGCCTCGGCCTCTCTCTCCTCGTCCGTTACAAAGTCCAGGGAAGCGTATTTCTTGAGGGCGTTGTACCACTCCACCACCTTCTTCATGTGGGATACGTAGAAACGCTCTGAATCGTAATTGGGAAGGGCCTTGTCGAAAAGGGCCTTGAGCTCCTTGGGATCCGCCTTGGCGGAAGGGGCGTCCTTGTCTCCCAGCACTTCGTGCATCTTGCCGAAGACATCCTGGAGTTTCACTTCACCTTCGGCCGTGTAGATGGAAATATCGGCCAGGGTGGTGATGCCGGCATTGGCGCTGAAATTGGAGCGCTTCTTGTCTTCAAAGGCCTCTGCGATGGCGCCGGTGCGGGATTGGGCGATATACGTGAACAATCCGTGCTGACCACGGATGGAAAGGGTTTTTGCCAGATCTGTTTTCATATTTTGGGTTTCGTTATTCAATAGCTTACAAATATAGTCATTTTTGCCGAAAAAAACGCGCTCGACCTCCTTTTGGAGGTCTTCCGGAGTGCCGTCGTTGCGGAGGATGCAGGCATCGGCGGGGATAACGGGCTGCTGGGCGGCCATCCGCTCCCGGACGGCTTCCTCCGTAGCACCGTCCCTTTCCATGGCGCGACGGAGGCGGATTTCCTCCGGGGCGTCCACCAGCACCACTCCGTCGGCAAGGCCGCGGAAAAGGGGTTTGGAAAGGATAACGGCCGATTCCAGCGCCACGAAAGGCGCTTTTTTCTGCGCGGCGCGCCAGGCCTGGAAGTCTTTTAAAAGCGCCGGATACACCTTTGCCTCAACGGCTTCCCGGGCCGCCTTGTCCGGGAAAATTCGCCGCGCCAGGGCGGCTTTATCCAGCTTGCCGGCCTTGTTACGCAGCGGAACGCTCAGCACCTCTTCCAGGGCCGGGACAAGGGCGGGATCTTCGTCGTAGAGCTCCTTGACGCGGGAGTCGCAGTCATAGACCGGAATCCCCCGCTGACGGAGCAGGGCGCAAACGGCCGATTTGCCGCTGCCGATTCCGCCTGTGACGATGACGGTTTTCATCGGACCGATTCTATGCAGTCGAACACCTCCGGCTGAACCCGGTATTCCAGCACGCCGGTGGGAAGGCGGAGCGTACGCGGAACGCAACGTCCGTTGATGGACGCAGCGAAGTCCTTGTAATCCACATAGATACGGAATTCCGGTAGCGGGTCTTTAACCAGCGGGAAAGCGCAGAGGAGCACCACCTCCGCCGTGGCCGGGAACACCTGCAATTCGTGTCCGGTGGGGGCATTCCACACCTCCACGGGCAGGGTGCTCCGCAGTTCCACATAACGCGTGACGGGCAGTTCATAGCCCACCTGGTCCACCGAAAGGCGGACGCCGTTAATGGGATTCAGGCGCAGGATGCCGCTCCGGGTGTCGTGCACGTCCGACAGTACCAGTCGGCTTGTGGTAACCTTGTCTATGCTTTCCAACCGGGCGTCCTCCCCATACACCGTCACCGAATCCGGAGTCGTGTAGAAAGGACCGCTCTGCATGTACTGGGAACGGCAATGGACGGTCATGGGCACCTCTACGGGCACCTTCTTGTGGTTTTCTCGCGGGAAAGTGAAACGGAGGGTATCCGTAATGAAAGCCTCCACGGTGGTCTCTTCCCCGAAGAACTGGTTCACATAGGAGTTGATGGCCCCGCCGATAACGCAGAAAGTCTCCGGCCCCGTGCGGTGCAGATCGGCCGGAGAGAAGTCCACCACCAGGGTTTTGCGCTCCCGGCGGCTCTGCTCCCGCACCAGGCGGAAGCCCTGGGTACGGCAGCGGGCGCTAACCAGCACCGTGTTGGACGACAGGCCCTGATGGCCCTCCAGGTTGCAGCGGGCCATGACCGGGACGCTCACCGTCCCGGAGTAAGTCTGGGAAAGATTGCTCAGGATCCAGACAAGACTGGCAAGGAGCAGCGACACGATGAGCGCCACCCAGCTTCTTCCCCACTCCATGGTTTTACTTCTGGTATTCGGCCTCTGAGTAGTCCTTAACCAGGCTCTGCTTGTCCACGCGGAGTTTCACGTCTCCGTCCACGCGGATGAGGGCGGTCTTTTCGTTCACTTCCACGATCTCTCCGTAGATACCGCCGGCGGTGACCACCTTATCCCCCTTCTTGAGGGCGTTGCGGAACTCCTGCAGCTGCTTCTGCTGCTTGCGCTGCGGACGGATCATGAACAGCCACATCACCAGGATGATGGCGCCGAACATGAGGATGGTGGGAAGGGCACTGGGCTGCTGCTGAGCGGCAGCGGCCTGAAGGAAATAAAGTACTAGTGTATGCATAACTGTGAATTAGTTTAATCTTTCTTTGAGAAGGCGGTCCAAAAGGCCGTTCACGAAGCCGCGGCTCTTGGGGGTGGAATAATACTTGGAGATCTCCACATACTCGTTGATGGTAACCTTGATGGGAATGTCCGGGAAGGTTGCCGCCTCGGCCAGGCCCATGGCGATGAGGACGATATCCGTTGTATAGAGACGGTCCCGGTCCCACTTGGACACGGAGCCGGCCACCAGGTCATAATACTCTTTGAAACGCCCGTAGGCTGCCGTTACCAGCGAGTGGACGAACTGCCTGTCGTCCTCCACCTGTTTTCCCTGGGCCGACATCTGCTCGCTCTGGTAAAGCGGCGGATAGCTCCAACGGCCGAAAACGGCCATCCCCTCCAGCGAACGGAGGCAGGCAAGGAGGGCATAGGCCACATCGTCGCTCCAATAGATGGACTGGTCTTCCAGGATGGCGGCCAGGTCTTCGCTGTCTTCCAGCTCTTCCTCAAAAACGTGCTTCCAAAGAGCCACGTCCCGGGAAAGGGAGTCCTCCGGGGAGGCCATGTAATCGGCATACCAGGGGCGGGATTTCACGGTTTCATAAAGCGAGTGCACGAATGCGTCGTTCTGCTCCCAGGAGAGCTTTTTCTTTTCCAGCAGCCGCTGGAAATCCGGATCTCCCTCCAGGAGGGCCGATACGCGGTTGTTCACGAACTTGAGATTGGGGTGCAGTTCCTCCTCCGTGGGGTTGAATTTTCCCCTGGCGGCCTCCGTGCGGCGGGCGGCCTCTGCGGTGAGGGCGGGAATAAGTGCCAGCAGGTATAGATACAGGTCCCTGGTGGCCTCTGCCGATGTATCCAGATTCTGTAACGCCTCTTTCAACGTGAGGTCCGGGTTCTCTGCATACGAATACAGAACCTTGAACGCCTTTATTCTGAGGATACGTCTGTTGAGCATAATGTCAATAAAAATTAATTTGCACAAAGTTAGTGTTTTTTCAATAATTTCCCTAAATTTGTAAGTGTAAACTAAATTATACGCTATGTACGAAGATTATGAAAGGGGCCACTCCCAGGAGCGAAACTCGGAAGACGTTTACTCCAAACCCGTCCGGGCCGGAAAGCGTACGTATTTCTTTGACGTGAAGGCCACGAAGGGCAACAACGACTTTTATCTTACCATCACGGAGAGCAAGCGCCGCGTAGAAAGGGACGGCTCCTTCGTGTTTGACAAGCACAAGATATTTCTTTACAAGGAAGACTTCGAGAAATTCCAGGAAGGTCTCCAGGAGGCTGTCCAGTACATTCTGCACGATTTGCTGCACGACCAGCCCATCCGCCAGTATACTCCGCGGGAGGAGCAGGAGAGCGAAGAATTCTAAACCCATTGCCGGCACCTCCACATGCCGGTTTTTTTGACAATAACACTAACCACATACCATAACCATGGACCCCAGAATAGAAAAGATACAGATTGCAGCCGGCTGTGTACAGGACTGGCTCAAGGGGCGCAGGCCTGTTGCCGGCATCGTACTGGGAAGCGGCCTTGGGAAACTGGCCGATGTAATTGAAGACCAGCTTGTAATCCCCTACCGGGACATCCCCGGCTTCCCCGTTTCCACCGCTGTAGGGCACAAGGGCAACTTCATCGTGGGCACCCTGGGCGGAAAAACCGTCATCGCCATGCAAGGCCGCATCCACTATTACGAAGGCTACGGCATGGAAAACGTCGTGCTCCCCATCCGGGTAATGATCGGCCTGGGCATCAAATACCTGTTCGTTTCCAATGCCGCTGGCGGCGTAAGCTTCAAGCTGCACGTGGGAGACCTCATGATCATCAGGGACCATCTCAACCTGCTGCCCAATCCCCTCATCGGCCCCAACATGGACAGCGAGGGACCGCGCTTCCCGGACATGACCCGTCCGTACGACCCTTCCCTCATCAAGCTGGCGCTAAAACTGGCCGGAGAAATGGGCATAGAGCTCCAGCAGGGCGTATATCTGGGAGACACCGGCCCGTCCTATGAGACCCCGGCGGAATACAAATTCTACCGCACCATAGGGGCCGATGCCGTGGGCATGTCCACCGTCCCGGAGGTCATTGTTGCCCGCCATGCCGGCATCCCCGTCTTTGGCATGTCCGTCATTACCAACGAGGCGCATGACGACTATGCGGAAGATTACGAAAACGACGGAGAGGACGTGGTGAAAGCCGCCAACGCCGCCGCCGTGAAAATGACCAACCTTTTCATTAAACTCATCGAAAACATCTGAATATGAATCCTCTGGAAACCATCCATGCCGCCGCCCGCTACGTTCGGGAAAAGTTGGGCGGCATCCAGCCCGTGGTGGGTATAGTCCTGGGCAGCGGCCTGGGCAAACTGGCCGACGAGATAGAGAATCCCCTTGTAATCTCCTACCGGGACATTCCGGGTTTCCCCGCCTCCACCGCCATCGGCCATAAGGGGAATTACATCGTGGGAGACCTGGGCGGAAAGAAAGTGATTGCCATGCAGGGCCGCATCCACTATTACGAGGGATACACCATGCACCAGGTAACCCTTCCCATCCAGGTAATGAAGGTCCTGGGAATCAAATACCTGTTCGTTTCCAACGCCGCCGGCGGCACCAACCTGGGCTTCCATGTGGGAGACCTCATGATCATCAAGGATCATATCAACCTGCTGCCCAATCCCCTCATCGGCCCCAACATGGACGAATTCGGTCCGCGTTTCCCGGACATGACGCGTCCCTACGACCCGTCCCTCATCCGCAAGGCGGAGGAGATTGCCAAGCAGGAAGGCATCGCCCTGCAGAAAGGCGTATATGTGGCCATCACCGGACCGTCCTATGAGACCCCGGCCGAATACCGTTACTTCCGCGCCATCGGGGCGGATGCCGTGGGCATGTCCACCACCCCGGAGGTGATTGTGGCCCGCCACAGCGGCATCCCCGTGTTCGGCATGTCCGTTATCACGGATGTGGCCCATGCCACGGACGACGAAGACTATGTGACGGACGGCGAAGCCATCGTGAAGGCTGCCGATGCCGCCGCAGACCGCATGACGCAACTCTTTAAGAAACTTATTGCAATCTTGTAATTTTTCAAGGATTAGCACAGAATTTCGCAGGAAATTTATTAAATTTGCAGGAATTAGGTATAAAACCGGCTATGCTGGAAGGTTTAAGAACAAAAATCGAACAGCTGATTGCACTTTATGAGGCTGAGAAAGCGGAGAACCAAAAACTCCGCGAGGAGCTACATGAGTGCAAGGAAACCGGGAAAAACCTCAGGGAGCAGATTATGGAATTGGAGTCCGAGATAGAGACCCGGAAACTCACAGAAGCCTTCACCGGCGGCGGAGACAAGGCAGCCGCCCGGGAAAAGGTGGATACACTCATCAGGGAGATCGGTAAATGCATCTCCTGCCTGGAGGATTAATGATGGACCAGAAGATCAGCATAAAGATTGCAGGCCGCACCTACAACCTCATGGCCACTTCCCCGCAGCAGGAGGAAGTGTACCGGCTGGCCGCCGAAGCCATCAACAAACGCCTCGCCGCCTATACCCGGAAGAATCCGGACAAAACCATCATGGACCTCATGTGCCTGGTGGCTTTGAACGAAACCGTATACCGCATCGGCCTCCAAAAGGAGGGAGAAGCGGCGGAAAACGAGCGGGGGCAGCTGGAGAGAGACCTGGACCGCTATCTGCAGGACATCCAAACAAAATAAGCCGTCGTCCATCGATAGCTGAAATCAACACGTTACAACGCGCCGGGTTGACTCAGGCCGGGGATGGCGGGCCCGCTGGACGGGATACCAGCAACCGGTCGGGACCCAAATCTTATTTATTAAGATTTTCTGACTAGATGATGACGGCTTTTTTCCATAAGGCAGCTCCCCAAAAGGGAACTGCCTTTATTTGTGAAAACTTAAACCAACATATATATATTTTTATGGATATCGTAAGCTTAATTATCGGATTTGTGGCAGGAGCCATCCTGGCTCTTGTCATCTACATACTCATCCGCCGGGCCATCCTCAAAGGCAAGAAGGATGAGATCCTGGAAAAAGCGGAAATCGAGGGAGAGAAAATCAAGAACGAGCGTATCCTCCAGGCCAAGGAGAAGTACCTGTCCCTCAAGGGCGAGCACGAGAAAATGGTGAACGAGAAGAACGCCCAGATCCGGGAAGCGGAAAACCGCGTGAAGCAGAAGGAGAACACCCTTAACCAGAAGATGAGCGAGGCGGACCGCAAGAACAAGGAACTGGAGAACCAGAAGATCCTCCTCAAGAACCAGCAGGACGCCCTCAAGGTAAAGGAAGACGAATATGAAGAGCTCCGCGGCCAGGTGATCCACCAGATAGAGACCATCGCCGGCATGAGCGCCCAGGACGCCAAGGCCCAGCTCATGGAAAGCATGAAGGCCGAAGCCCGCACGGAGGCCCAGGCATACATCAACGACTGCATTGACGAAGCCCGCCTCAACGCCGCCAAGGAAGCCAAACGCATTGTTATCAATACCATCCAGCGCACCGCAACGGAAACGGCCATTGAAAACGCCGTAACCACCTTCCCCATTGAGAACGACGACATCAAGGGCCGCATCATCGGCCGGGAAGGCCGTAACATCCGGGCCCTGGAAGCCGCCACGGGCGTGGAGATTGTGGTGGACGACACCCCGGATGCCATCCTCCTCAGCGCCTTCGACCCGGTCCGCCGGGAAGTGGCCCGTCTGGCCCTGCACCAGCTGGTGGTGGACGGCCGCATCCATCCCGCCCGCATTGAGGAAGTGGTGGCCAAGGTCCAGAAGCAGCTGGAAGAGGAAATCCTGGAAACCGGCAAGCGCACCTGCATAGACCTGGGCATCCACGGCCTCTCCATGGAGCTGGTAAGGATGATCGGCCGTATGAAATACCGTTCCTCCTACGGTCAGAACCTGCTGCAGCACTCCCGGGAAGTGGCCAACATCTGCGCCATCCTGGCCAGCGAACTGGGCCTGAACCCCAAGATTGCCAAACGCGCCGGCCTGCTGCACGATATAGGTAAGGTTAGCGAGGAAGATCCGGAGCTGCCGCACGCCCTGCTGGGTATGAGACTGGCCGAGCAGTACAAGGAAAAGCCGGAAATCTGCAACGCCATCGGCGCCCACCACGAGGAAACGGAAATGACTTCCCTCTACGCACCGCTGGTGCTGGTGGGTGACGCCATCTCCGGTGCCCGTCCGGGAGCCCGCCGGGAAGTGATTGAGAGCTACATCAAGCGCCTCAAGGGCATGGAGAACCTGGCCGCCTCTTATCCGGGCGTCACCAAGGCCTATGCCATCCAGGCCGGCCGCGAACTGCGTGTCATCGTGGGCGCTGAACAGGTCAGCGACCAGGAGGCCGAAGTCCTCTCCGGAGACATCGCCAAGAAGATTCAGGACGAGATGACCTACCCGGGTCAGGTGAAGATTACTGTTATCCGCGAGACCCGTTCGGTGGCCTACGCCAAGTAAGCGTACTATCTTCGCATCACCATAACTGGAGCGGCCATGTGGTCGCTCTTTTTTTTGACTGGGAAAAAACCTTTGCCACCTGCGGCACTGGAGGGAACCGGGGTTAGTCGCCGAAGAGGAGGCGGAGGTCCCGGGCAAGGGCAGGGGCGGCCAGTTTTTCGGGGATGAACTTCCAGGAGCCGATGACCGCGGGGTTGCCGATGAGGGCGGGGTCGATGGTGCCGTGCTCCTTGAGGTAGTCGAACAGGATGTTGCGGATCTCGGGATAACGGGCGACGATGCGCTCGTCAATGAGGTCGGTGTCGATGCCGATCTCACCCAGAAGATTGCCGCCGCCACTTGCACGGTAGGAGGTCATGGCCACATTGTAGGTGCGGGAGGGGTCGAAGGCGGTGCCGTCGGCCATAGAATGAACGGCGATGCGGCGGCCGCGGGGCTTGGTGACATCGACGGTGTAGTTGATGCCGGCGGCAGAGTCGAAATTGTAGGACCGTTCCACAAAGGACCATCCTTTCTGCTGGTTGCGGGGGTTGTCCTTGGGCTCGATTTTGAGCACATGGTCTGCCGGCTTGGAGACGGTGCGAATCCAGCGATCGTAGGAGGCTTCCAGGTAGCGGACCACCTCGTCACCGGTCATGGTGATTACGTACAACTGGTTCTCGAAGGGATAGATGGTGAAAAGATCGTTGAACACAAGCGTACCGGCCTTCACCGTTCCGTTATAGGTAAGCGGGGCGGCGATGGAAATCTGCGCAGGAGCCATGCCGATGCACAGGGTGTGCACCAGGTTCACATAGTCGCTCATGCCCGTGTAGGCGTCACGGGTACGAAGATCGGCCTTGAGGGTGCCCACCTCCTGAAGGGTAAAGGCGCGGACGGCCTCGAAGTCTTTGCGGAAGTGCTCGCGCATGACGGGATCGGCCTTGGAGGCATCGACGGGGATGAGGTCAGTCTCGAAGGACTTCTTCACCACCTTGCCGCCGGAGACCGTCAAGTGCATCTTGCCGTGGCCCACGAAACGGCTGTGGCTTCCGGAATTGAGAAGCGCCGTGGTATCGCGGTTTTCCACATAGGGCCGATGATCGTGGCCGCAGATGATCCAGTCCACCCCCTTCACCAGATTGAAGGCATCGAGGGCTTCGGCCTCCAGAATGGAGCCGTCTCCCTGGCCGCAGGCCGAATGCATGGCGGCGACCACCACATCCGGCTGCTCGCGCTGCCGCACATAATCCACATCCTGCTGGATGCGGGAGGCGATGGACTCGAAATGCATGCCGCTCCACAATTCCTCCGAAAGCCAGGCCTTGATGTTGGCGTTATTGTAGCCCAGCACGGCAATGCGGAGACCGGCTTTCACGACCATCCTGTAGGCCGGGAAGTAGGACTTTCCATTGTCGTTGCGGATGGCATTGGCAGCCAGGAAAGGGGCGCCGGCGCGAATGAGGTCCTTCTGTACGCGGTCGTACACGGGATGGCCGGTTTCCACATCGTGGTTTCCCATGGCGATGGCGTCGTAGTTCATGTATTCGATGAGACGGGGGAACAGGTGCGGCGTGAGCGTATCCACGTAATTGTAATAGTAGGCGGCATTGTCTCCCTGCAGGCAGTCTCCGGCGTCCACCAGAAGGACGTTGCCGCGGCCGTCGGCCGTGCGGACACTGTCGATGTAGTAGTTCATGGCAAAAAGGGACTGCTTGATGTCCCCTCCCGTATAGGTAGAGTCGAACCAGGTGCTGTGCACGTCGTTGGTCGATAACACAGTGAGCGTGTACTCACCGTCTTTGAGCCGATGGCCGCAGCTCCCCAGGAGCAGCAGGCATACGACCGGGATGGCAAGGATGCGGGCTTTCATAGTTAAAGTGTCCTATCTGGGTCTGAAGTTTTTCATCTGCTGCATGAGGGTTCCGGTAACGGCGCCCTTCATCATCTTGCGGGTGCCTTCGAACTGCTTGAGCAGGCGGTTCACTTCCGGGAGGGAGGTGCCGGAACCGTCGGCGATGCGCTTGCGGCGGGAGCCGTTGATAACCTCCGGATGCTCGCGCTCGTAAGGAGTCATGGAAAGGATGATGGCCTCGGTGGACTTGAAGGCATTGTCGGGGATATCGACATCCTTGATAGCCTTGCCCACACCGGGAATCATGGCAGCCAGGTCCTTGATGTTGCCCATCTTCTTGACCTGCTGGATCTGGTTATAGAAGTCCCAGAGCGAAAACTGGTCCTTGGCCAGTTTCTTCTTGAGTTCGCGGGCCTCTTTTTCGTCGAACTGCTCCTGTGCCTTTTCTACCAGGGAGACCACGTCTCCCATGCCCAGGATGCGGTCTGCGATGCGTTCCGGATGGAAGACATCCAGTGCCTCCAGCTTTTCTCCGGAAGAGACGAACTTGATGGGTTTTCCCACAACGGCCTTGATGGAGAGGGCGGCACCGCCACGGGTATCGCCGTCCATCTTGGTGAGCACTACGCCGTCGAAGTCCAGGCGGTCATTGAAGGCGCGGGCGGTTTCCACGGCGTCCTGACCGGTCATGGCGTCCACCACGAAAAGGGTCTCCGTAGGCTGGACGGCCTTGTGCAGGGCCGATATTTCATCCATCAGCTCCTGGTCCACGGCCAGACGGCCGGCGGTATCCACGATGACGACGCTGTATCCATCGGCCTTTCCCTTGGCGATGGCGGCCTTCGCGATCTTCACGGGATCCTTCTCCCCTTCCTCGGTATAAACGGCGACCTCGATGCTTTCTCCCAGCACCTTGAGCTGTTCAATGGCGGCGGGGCGGAACGTGTCGCAGGCGGCCAGGAGCACCTTCATGCCCTTCTTGGACTTCAGGTACAGGGCCAGTTTGCCGGAGAAAGTGGTTTTACCGGAACCGTTGAGACCGGCTACCAGCACCACGCCGGGATTGCCCTTGACATTGATTTCCTGGGCGGTGGAGCCCATGAATTCCGCCAGCTCGTCGTGCATGATCTTGACCATCATCTGCTGAGGCTTCACGGCGGTGAGCACGTTGGCGCCGATGGCTTTGTCCTTTACACGCGTGGTGAAATCCTTGGCGACTTTATAGCTGACGTCTGCATCCAGGAGAGCTTTTCGGATGTCTTTGACGGTTTCTGCGATATTGATTTCGGTGATCTTTCCCTCACCTTTCAGTATTTTGAAAGACCGTTCCAGTCTTTCACTCAGATTCTCGAACATAGTACTACTATTAGGTGCGCAAAGATACGAAAAATCCCCCATCGGCTAAAAAAAATGACGATTTTTATCTGTTTTAGCCGATGGGCGCAGAAAATGACCGAAAGTTTTAATGTTTTGATCGACAGTTAGAAAAAATACATCATATATTAGTGCCCCTCCGGACAACGGTGTCCGGTCTTAAAATTTTATGCATTATGCGACACTGCAAAAAATGGTTAGGGGCACTGCTGCCCCTGATGCTCGGCCTCGCCGCCTGCGACGACTTCGCTCCCGCCGGCGGCGACGGCAACGGGCAACTCCGCTGGGTGCTGGATCACGGCGTCCTCACCAAAGCGAACACGGAAGAAATGCCGGACACGAACGATTTCATCCTCACTGTCAGGAATGCAGCCGGGAACATCCTCTACGAGGGGACTTACGGAGCATCCCCGCAGGTGCTGGATGTGGAAGAGGGCTATTACACGGTAAGCATCGTCTCCGTCAAGTTCGACACGCCCGCCTTCTCCAAGCCGCAGTACGGGGACGAGCAGGTGGTCAGGGTTCCCGGCGGGCAAAGCGTCACGGTAAAACTGTGCTGCAGCCTCCAGAATGCAGGTATCCGCTTGCGCACGGGCAGTGACTTCCTCACCGCCTACCCCGACGGCATCCTTTTCGTCAAGCAGGGGGACGTGAAACTCAAATACCTGTACCGGGAAACACGGGTAGCCTACGTGAAGCCGGGATCCGTCTCCGTCATCCTCAACGAAAGCGGCAAAGAGCAAACACTTTTCACCCGCAACCTGGCGGCACGCGAGATTCTGTCCGTGAGCATATCGGCCCCGGGAGGGAGCAGCGGCGTAAGCGGCATCACCGTGCAGACAGACACCACCAAGCTATGGGAAAATGAGGAGTTCGTCATCGGGTCCGGAGGGTCCGGAAGCCAGCCGGGGGCCGATTATTCCGTGGCCGAGGCCTCCCGCCACACAGGCGAGGAAGGCGTATGGGTGACGGGCTACATCGTGGGCGGCGACCTAACATCGGCCGGGAAAAGCGTGAAGACTTACGACATCACGAAGAACACGCACATCGCGCTGGCCGACCGTTCCTCCGTGACCGACAAGGAGGCCTGCATAGCGGTGGAACTCCCGTCCGGAAAGGTGCGTAACGCCCTCAACCTGGTGGACCATCCCGAACTAATCGGCAGGCGCGTGAGCGTAAAGGGAAACCTGGTGGAGAAATACTTCGGAACCTTGGGACTCAAGGCAAGCTCCGACTACAAATTCCGTTAGAGCAGGCGATAAATCCTGTGAACCAGCCAGGAGAAGGCTGCGTGGTACCATCTTCGGCCGCGCAGCCACTCCTGCAACTGCCATTCCCGGACCTGGAGATGGTCCTGCCCGAAAATCTCACGGCAGCGGAGGGCTGTCTCTTCGTCGTAAATGAGGGTGTCTATCTCGTAATTCACGTGGAAGCTGCGCCAGTCCAGATTGGACGCACCGATGATGGTGAAAACATCGTCGGCCACCAGCGTCTTGCAGTGGATGAACTCGCCGCCACGCTCCACGATGCGGACGCCGGCCTCCAGGCACTCGGTGTAGTAGCTCCGGTTACAGGGACCCAGCAGTGGCGTATCCACCTTTCTGGGCAGCATTACACGCACATCCACGCCCCTTCTGGCCGCCCCGGTGAGCGAGTCCATGAAAGACGGCGGAGGGACAAAGTACGGAGTCTGTATATACACGTAATCCCGGGCGTGGTCCAGTATCCAACAGTACGTGGCGAGCATGGCCGATTCCTTCGATTCCGGGGAATCGCTCACCAGCTGCACGGTCTTGCCCGTAAACGGAGCGTCCGGCTGGGCGACCGACTCGGGGAAATAGTGCTCGGGGGGATAGCTGAAACGGCCGTCCGAAGCCCTCCAGCTGTCCATGAACGACTGGTTCAGAGCCGGGACCAGGGGGCCGGTAATACGCAGGTGAGTATCCCTCCAGCGGAAGAAATAGTTGTCATTGAGGTTCATTCCGCCGGTATAGGCCACCTCTCCGTCGATGACCACCACCTTGCGGTGCTGCTGGTGGAAAATCCTGTACAGCCACTTGTACACCCCGTGGCGGATATGCGTAAAGGGAATGATTTCCGCGCCGGCATCGATCAGCGGCTTCCAATAGGAATTAGGAATGGCCACCACCCCGCTCCAGTTGTTGTTGAGAAAACGGACCTCCACGCCCTCGGACGCCTTTTGGATGAGAAGGTCCCGCACCTCGCGGCCTCCTTTGTCGTTGCCGAAGCGGAAGTATTCTATATGGATAAAAGACTTGGCCCGGCGGATATCCTCGAGGAGAAGTTCGCGCTTCCTCCCGCCGGAAGTAATAATTTCCAGCGAGTTACCCTCATACACCCGGTTATCCGGGTTCATCCGGCGCAGCAGCTGCGCCAGCGGACGTAATGCTTCCGGGACCGAAGGAAATGATTTTGACGTGGTCATTGCAGGACAAATGTAGTCAATTTGCGCCAAATTGAAAAAAAAGAGTTGTATTATTAAAAAATATTAATACCTTTGTTCCCACAATGTTTATGAACAGCGCACATCATCATCATCACCGTTCTTCCCAAGGCCGGTAGGTGATTCGTGTATGACAAATACATAGAAAGGGCTTGCCGGACGGGCAGGCCCTTTTTCGTGAAAGGCCGCGTCCGGACAAGCCAGAAAAACAACAAGAATATATGTTAAGACTGGCAATTCAATCAAAAGGAAGGCTGAGCGAAGAGACCACAGAACTGCTGCGGGAGATCGGTATCGGCCTTGACGACTCTCACCGAAAATTCCTGTTGCAGGCGCCCAATTTCCCCGTGGAGCTTCTTTACCTGAGGGACGACGACATCCCGCAGGTAGTCTCTGACGGAACGGCGGCCATCGGCATCGTGGGCCTCAACGAAGTAGTGGAGCGCGGACTCCCCGTACAACTGGTCAAACGTCTGGGCTTCAGCACCTGCCGCCTGTCCCTGGCCGTTCCCAAGAATGCAGGTTACGACGGGCCCGACTGGTTCCGCGGCAAACGCATCGCCACCTCCTACCCCCGCATCCTGGGTGACTGGCTCAAGGAAAAGGGCATCGACGCCAAGGTACAGGTCATCACCGGCTCCGTGGAAGTAGCTCCGGCGGCAGGCATCGCCGATGCCATCTTCGACATCGTCTCCTCGGGAGGAACGCTGGTTGCAAACGGCCTCACGGAGGTGGAGAAGGTGTTCTACTCGGAGGCCGTCCTTATCTCCTCCGGTAAACTGGACAAAGCCGGGCAGGCCGTGCTGGACGAGATGCTGTTCCGTATTGAATCGGCCATGGT
>JAIKYL010000113.1 GCA_024683255.1 Bacteroidales bacterium
GATAACTGAAAAATTTGGCAATTCGCGGTTTTTGCTTTACATTTGCAGTCCCACAGGCCCGGATGGCGGAATTGGTAGACGCGCTGGACTCAAAATCCTGTGATAGCAATATCGTGCGGGTTCGATTCCCGCTCTGGGCACAAAACCGGAATCTCCATGGAGGTTTCCGGTTTTTTCTTGCCTTGTTATCAGAGATTATAGTTATCTTTGAAAGTCTGAAGGAAGAATCGTTATGAAAACAACTGTCAAACACTTAATGATGATTGGCTTAGCCACCCTTACCCTGGCATGTGCTCCCAAGGAGCCGGCCAAATATCTGGCCCTTGCCTTTGACGACGGCCCCAACCTTACCACCGAGTCAAAGATGCTGGATCTCCTTGAAAAGCACAAGGTGCCCGCCACCTTTTTCGTCATCGGCAACAACATCAACGATGAGACCGCCCAGAATATGAAGCGCGCCGTGAAGCAGGGCTGCGAGATAGGGAACCACTCCCTCACCCATTCCATGATGGCGCTCATGGACGAGCAGCAGGTGAAAGACGAGATTGAAGCCACTTCTGCCCTGATTGAGAAGATTGTGGGAGAGCGGCCCAAGTTCTTCCGTCCGCCGTACATCAACGTAAAGCCGGAGATGTACGACTGGATTGACCTTACCTTCATCTGCGGCAAGGGCTGTCAGGACTGGGAGGCCGATGTGGACAAGGACGCCCGCCGGGAAGGTATCCTGGCCAATGCCGAGCCCGGAGCCATCTACCTTCTGCACGACTTTGAAGGCAACGAAGCCACCGTGGAGGCCCTGGACGAGGCTATTCCGGTGCTGAAAAAGCAGGGGTACAAATTTGTAACCGTCGGGGAGCTGTTCCAGAAACTGAACTGCACGCCCGACGGTCACACAATGTACAACGTGGTGCCTGCCGATACCGCCCAGTAGGAAACTGCCGCTAAATCAATTCTTTATCGGCTGGGAAGGGCATGGCCGGAAGTCTTCAGGGCCTCCTTGTCCAGTTCTCCGCCACATAGCACCTGTTTGCCGTTGATGAACACGCGGCGGATGCCGAAAGAGTGGGTCTGATCCGGTGTAGCGGCCTTCATTTCGGCCTCGTCGAAGACGGTAAGGTCGGCATAATAGCCCGGCTTCACGTATCCGCGCTCCGGGATGGAGAACCGGTCGGCCACCCCGCCCGTCATCTTGCGGATGGTGCGGGGCATGGTGTCGCCTCTGCCCAGGAGGGAATAATGGATGAACTTGGGGAAGCAGTCGTAGATGGCGGGGTTCTGGAGGCCGTACTCCTCCACCCAGGCGTCTGTCATGAAGAGCACATTGTCGCGCTTGGACTGCCATTCGATGATCTCCGGCGTGGAGTAGGGCCCCATATTGGCGCGGCCCTTGAAATCCGACATCTCACAAAGCTTCATATAGGTTGCATAGCCGGATTTGTGCCACTTGCGGGCTATCTGGCGCACGCTCTTGCCCTCGTACTCCTCCAGTCCGGGACCCAGATAGGCAATCTGGATGTCCTTCCAGCCGAAGCCCAGCATCTTGAGGATCATGCCGTTACAGACGGTGAAAAGGCGCAGCTTGTTCTTGGGTTTGAGGCGCTCCTCTGGCGGCAATTCCATGAACCAGCTGGGCAGGAACACCGTCATCACGGAGACGCCCAGCAGCTCGTTGTAGATATCGAACCAGGCGTCTACGCCCTCCTTGCGAAGGTCGTCAATCATCCGGTGCAGTTCGTCCTTGCTCTTGAAGGTACTCGTGCCTACGAAAATGGCGTGCGAGTACTGCAGCTTGAGGTGGGTTCCTTTGGCCATCTCCACCAGTTCGTCCATGGCGCGGAGGTTGTGGGGCCGGCCGAAGAGGGGCTGGTAATCCATGGTAAGGGCCGATAAAGCCCTGGCATGGACGGTGAGCGGACGGTCGTACTTTTCGGCCAGCAGGGCCACGTCGCGGGTTTCGGGCACATCGGCAAAACGGCCGGGGAGGTACATCATGCCCAGGGAGAGACCGCAGGCGCCTTCCTTGAGGCTCTGTTCCAGGGCGGCAAGCATCCGCTGGCGTTCGTCTTCCGTGAGCGCCCGGCTCTCATAGCCGGTGATGCTGGCGCGGGCCGTGCAGTGACCCGCCAGGACGGCCATGTTGCAGGGATTCTTCCGGTCCACCGCCTCAAAGAAACTCTTGGCCGATGGATACACACCCGTGGTGTCCCCGTGATAGCCGAACAGGCCAGCACCCACCTTGTCCAGGTGAGGCGTATCGGGCTCAAAGCCGATGGCCGAACAGCCGCAGTTGCCGGTAATGAAGGAGGTAATACCCTGACGGATAAAAGGTTCCAGATACTTCAGAGGCTCCTTCTTGATGGCAAACCAGTCGTTGTGGGAATGGGCGTCAAAGAAGCCGGAGGAGATGCTCAGGCCTTCCAGGTCTATGGTCTCATCGGCCTTTTCCTCCAGCGAGGGGCCCACTGCCATAATCTTTTC
>JAIKYL010000146.1 GCA_024683255.1 Bacteroidales bacterium
CTTTTGGACCCTTCTCTTCTTCCTCCCCGCCTCCGGTCTCCAGCCCCTCCCCATGAACACCGTTGCCGACCGGTTCTTCTACCTCCCCTCCATCGGCCTCTCCCTCGCCTTCGCGGCGTTGGGCGCGACCGGGAAGAAACATCAGCCCGCCTCCCCCCATGGGGCTCCCTCCTCCCCCCCCCCAGGGTTTTCTCCCTCCACTGGGCGTGATGGCAGATTTCCCTTACCGGGAGCAGGAAGTCTTCCTCCGTTACAACGACGCACTGTTCCTCTATACCGACGGCCTTTCGGAGGCCGAAGACGCCCAGTCCGGGCAGTTCGGCCTGCAGAGGATAGAAGAGGTCCTGCATACCCACCGGGACTCTCAGAAGCAGCTCGCAGCTATGCAGGCGGCCGTGGATGCCTTTGTGGGGGACGCACCTCAAAGCGATGATCTAACTATGCTATTAATCCATTATCTTGGCCAGGACCCTGCCGCGCAGCAGGTGCGGCACCTTGTTCTGCATAACGACATCCAGCAGATCCACCAGCTGGAAACCTTCATGGAGGCCATAGCCGAGGACATGAACCTGGATCCGGCTTTGGCATTAAACTTGAATTTGGCGCTGGAGGAAGCGGTTACCAACGTCATTTCTTATGCCTATCCCAAGGGAACCGACGGCCTGGTGGAAATAGATGCCGTCCTGCAGGAAAAGTCCCTGGAATTCATCATAGCGGACAGCGGTACCCCCTTCGACCCCACAGCCCGTCCGGACGCAGATATAACCCTGTCCGTGGAAGAGCGTCCCATCGGCGGTCTGGGCATCTATCTGGTGCGCCAGATCATGGATGAGATACACTACTCCCGGGTGGACGGAAAGAACAGATTATCACTTATTAAGAAACTATGAATATTTTAATTGAAAAAGAAAACGGAATGGTGACAGCCCGGCTGGAAGGCAGGCTGGATACTCCGGCCTCCCTGGAGGTGGCCCCTCAGATGGAATCCCTTCAGGCCGATGCCGACAAAACCATCGTGCTGGACTGTGAAAAACTGGAATACATCTCCAGTTCCGGTCTCCGCCTCTTCCTTTCCCTGCGCAAGGCAGCGGTAAACAAAGGCGGTAACGTGATTGTCAGGGGGATTTCCAACGAAATCCGCCAGGTCTTCATCATGACCGGTTTCCTTAATTTGTTCCAGATTGAGGATTAATGCTATCCATTAACCTGTTGTCGGACGACCTGCTGCTGCTGGCCTCCATCCTGGTGTTTTTTGCCATAATGACCACCAAGATCGGGGCGCGCTTCGGCGTTCCGTCCCTGCTGCTGTTCCTTGTCCTGGGAATGGTGGCCGGGGAGGACGGCCTGGGCGTCAGATTCCAGGACTATGAACTGGCCGAATCCATCGGCCATTTCGCCATGACCATCATCCTGTTTTCCGGTGGTCTGCAAACATCTATGGAAGAAACCCGGCCCGTAATGAAACAGGGCATCCTCCTGGCTTCGGTGGGGGTTATCATCGCATCCTTGTTAACCGGGTGGTTCATCTATCTGGTGGCGGGAAATGCCGTGGGGGCACTGGGCAGTTCCCTCATCGGCTGCCTGCTGGTGGCCGTCATTATGGCTTCTACGGATTCGGCCTCGGTTTTCGGCCTCCTGCACGGGAAACGGCTGCATCTCAGGCACGACCTGGCTCCTCTGCTGGAGCTGGAATCCGGCAGCAACGACCCTATGGCCTATGTCCTCACCATCATCATCACGGGCTTCCTCTCCACGGGGAACGCGGAGGTGTCAATGGGTATGCTCTCCCTCCGGGGCGGCCTGGTGTTCCTGGTGCAGACAGCCATCGGCCTGCTGGTGGGTTTCCTGGTGGGAAAACTTACCGTCTGGATTATCAAAAAGGTGAATCTGCCCGGGTCGTCGCTGTATTCCATCCTGGTGCTCAGTTCGGCCTTCTTTGCCAGCGGCCTGGCCTCCGTAGTGTACGGGAACGGCCTGCTGGCGCTATATGTGGCCGCCATCATCATCGGCAACCAGGCGCCCATTCCGGGAAAGAAAGACGTGCTCAAGTTCTTTGACGGGATGACATGGCTTATGCAGCTGCTCATGTTCCTGGTGCTGGGTCTGTTGGCCCGACCTTCCCAGATGCCGCATATGATTGTCCCGGCCCTGCTGGTGGGACTGTTCCTCATTTTCGTGGCCCGTCCGGTGAGCGTCCTCGTGAGCCTGCTTCCCTTCCGCAAGATGCCTTTCAAGGCCAAGATCTTCACCTCCTGGGTGGGCATCAAGGGCGCCGGTCCCATCCTCTTCGCCCTGTATCCGGTGGTGCACGAGGTGGAAGGGGCATCGGACATCTTCAATATGGTGTTCCTTATCTCGCTGCTGTCCCTGCTCGTCCAGGGAATGACGCTGGCCCCGGTTGCCAAGTGGCTGGGACTCAGTTATGAGGAAGATCCGCCGGTGGAATCCTTCGGCCTGGAACTGCCGGAAGAGATGGGTATGCTCCGGGACCATCTGGTAACGGAAGAGGATCTGGCGGGCGGCAGGACCGTCCGGGACATGTCTTTCCCGCATGGCATCCGCCTGCTGATGGTAAAGCGGGAAGAGAAATTCCTGGTGCCCCACGGCAGCATGGAGTTATTCCCGGGAGACCACCTGATGATTATCATAGGCGATTCAGACGACTAAATTATCCCCTTTATGGCAAACATGCCCCTTAACACAGAACTGCTGGACCGCGCCATAATCTTTGCGGTGCAGGCCCACGCCGGTACGGAGCGCCGCGGCAAAGGCTTCCCCTACATCGTACATCCCATGGAGGCCATGGCCATAGTGTCCACCATGACGGCCGATCAGGAACTGCTCTCCGCCGCCGCCCTGCACGATACGGTTGAGGATACGGACGTTACAGTGGAGGAGCTCCGGGCGCAGTTCGGCGACAGAATAGCCGCCCTGGTGGCCCAGGAGAGCGATGAGATGCCGGAAGGCGTTAGCGAAGAAGAAAGCTGGCGCGCCCGCAAGCAGGCCGGCATAGACCGCCTGGCCTCTGCCTCCCGCGAGTTGAAGATGATAACCTTGGGAGACAAACTTTCCAACATGCGCGCCATCGCCAGGGACTATGCCGAAAAGGGG
>JAIKYL010000173.1 GCA_024683255.1 Bacteroidales bacterium
GGAGAGTTCCGGCTTCACGCCGTCGCCCTTGTATTCCCAGGCGCCCACGTAGCAGAAGTGTTCGTCGTCGCGCTTGGCTTCGCCTTCTTCGGTCTGGCTTTCTTCACGGAAGTGACCGCCGCAAGATTCTTCGCGGTGCAGGGCGTCGAGCGTAAGCACTTCGGCGAATTCGAGGAAGTCAGCCACACGGCCGGCACGTTCGAGGTTCTGGTTGAAGGAACCTTCGGAACCGAGCACGTTGACGTTCTGCCAGAATTCTTCGCGGAGGGCCGGAATCTTCTCGAGAGCCGTTTCCAGACCCTTCTTGTTACGGGCCATGCCCACGTATTCCCACATGATGTTACCGAGTTCACGATGGATATCGTTAACAGTGCGGTGACCCTTGATGGAAAGGAGCTTGTGGATGCGTTCTTCGGTCTGCTTCTTGCAGTCTTCGAAGGCAGCGTCGGATTCGGAAACCTTTTCGAGCTTGGTGCCGGCGAAGTAACCACCGATAGTGAACGGAATCACGAAGTAACCGTCGGAGAGGCCCTGCATAAGAGCAGAAGCACCGAGGCGGTTTGCACCGTGATCGGAGAAGTTGGCTTCACCGAGGACGAAGCAGCCCGGAATCGTGGACATCAAATCGTAGTCCACCCAGAGACCGCCCATGGTGTAGTGGATGGCCGGATAAATCATCATAGGCTCTTCCCAGGGAGAAGTAGAGGTAATTTTCTCATACATCTGGAACAGGTTACCATAACGCTCTTCCACTCTCTGATGACCCAGACGTTTGATAGCGTCAGAGAAATCCAGGAACACGGCCAGACCTGTCTCGTTCACACCGTAACCGGCATCGCAACGCTCCTTGGCGGCGCGGGAAGCCACGTCACGCGGAACCAGGTTACCGAAGGCCGGATAACGGCGCTCCAGATAGTAGTCACGATCCTGTTCGGGAATCTGGGAAGCCTTAATTTCGTGCTTGCGCAGTTTGAGCACATCCTCCATCTTCTTGGGCACCCAGATACGGCCATCGTTACGCAGCGACTCGGACATAAGGGTCAGTTTGCACTGCTGGTCGCCGTGCACCGGAATACAGGTGGGGTGAATCTGGGCAAAGCAAGGGTTGGCAAAGAAAGCGCCCTTACGGTAGGCCTGCATGGCGGCCGATCCGTTGGAGTTCATGGCGTTGGTGGAAAGAAAATAGGTATTTCCGTAACCGCCGGTGGCCAGCACCACGGCATGGGCGCCGAAGCGCTCGATCTCGCCGGTGACCAGGTTGCGGGCAATGATACCCTTGGCCTCACCGTTGATAATGACCAGATCCAGCATCTCGTGACGCGGGTAGCTCTTCACGGTGCCGGCGGCGATTTCCTTGTTCAGGGAAGCGTAGGCACCCAGCAGGAGCTGCTGACCGGTTTGTCCGCGGGCATAGAAGGTACGGCTCACCTGCACGCCACCGAAGGAACGGTTGGCCAGGTATCCGCCATATTCGCGGGCGAAAGGAACACCCTGGGCTACGCACTGGTCAATGATGGAGGCGCTCACCTCGGCCAGACGATAGACGTTGGCTTCCCGGGAACGGTAGTCGCCACCCTTGATGGTGTCGTAGAACAGCCGGTACACGGAGTCATTGTCATTCTGGTAGTTCTTGGCAGCATTGATACCACCCTGGGCCGCAATGGAGTGTGCCCGGCGGGGGGAGTCGCTGATGCAGAAAATCTTGACGTTGTAGCCCATCTCACCCAGAGACGCAGCTGCACTGGCACCGCCAAGACCGGTACCTACCACAATCACTTCCAGTTTCCGCTTGTTGTTGGGAGAAACAATCCGGATTTCGGCCTTGCGCTTGGACCATTTGTCCTTGAGCGGTCCTTCCGGAATCTTGGAAATCAATTTAGGATCTGCCATATAAATTAAAAATTGGAATTTCTATCCGACAAAATTAAGCATTTTTCGGGAATAAATTGTGACTTTTTAGAACAAACTGTTATCTGCTTCCATTCCCAGGTGCTTATAGGCCAGTTCCGTGACCATTCGGCCGCGCGGCGTGCGCACCATGAACCCCTCCTTGATGAGGAACGGCTCATATACTTCTTCCAGGGTCCCGGCATCTTCACTGATGGAAGTGGCCAGGGTGCTCACCCCCACCGGACCGCCCTTGAAATTGGTAATGAGCGTGCGCAGGATCTTGTTGTCAATGGAATCCAGTCCCCGTTTGTCTATCCGGAGCTTATCCAGGGCATAACGGGCAATCTCCAGATCGATGCGTCCATTTCCCAGTACCTGGGCGAAATCGCGCACCCGCCGCAGCAGCGCGTTGGCTATACGGGCTGTTCCCCGGCTTCTGAGGGCGATTTCCCGGGCCGCATCCGGATCAATCTCGAGCGCCAGGATGCGGGCGCTTCGCTCCACGATTCTCTGCAAATCACCTACATCATAATATTCCAGCGCACAGGTAATGCCGAAGCGGGCTCTGAGGGGCGCCGTGAGCAGGCCGCTGCGGGTGGTGGCACCCACCAACGTGAAGGGATTCAGGGAAATCCGCACGCTGCGCGCACCCGGCCCCTTGTCAATCATGATATCGATCACATAATCCTCCATGGCCGAATACAGATACTCTTCCACCTCGGCCGATAGCCGGTGGATTTCGTCGATAAACAGGACATCCCCCGTCTCCAGCGAGGTGAGCAGACCGGCCAGGTCGCCGGGTTTATCCAGAACCGGCCCCGAAGTCACCTTCATATTCACCCCCATCTCATGGGCAATGATATGCGCCAGGGTGGTCTTGCCAAGGCCGGGAGGGCCATGGAACAGCACATGGTCCAGGGCTTCCCCGCGCATTTTGGCCGCCTGGATATAGATGTGCAGATTGGAAACGATCTCCCGCTGTCCGGTGAAATCATCCAGCTCCTGCGGACGGATAATTCCGTCAAATTCATTATCTTTGCGGTCAATTGCGCTATGCGGATCGAATTCGGTCATGACAGTTAGGGTTCAATTCAGTTACAAATATAGTTTTTATTTTAAGAAATATTGTTTTTAATGCGGTTGTGAATATGTTGATATTATTCATTAACCAATTAAATATAAATATTTTACATACATTATTTAATGTTGAAAACATGTTTTTGTCCTGTGTATAGTCTGTGAAAAAGTAAACCGTGTTTTTCCTCTTTATTTATTCACTGGGTTATCAACAGGGTTATGAACAGCTTTTCAACAGGAAAAAAGAAGGGAATGTTCATAAGTTCTCAAGCTGCATCGCTCCTGCAGAATCATCTTCAAAACCGGGAAGAGACGTTCTGCAACGGGCTTTTCTTGTCTGCCCGGTGGGTTGTACTCTCCCAGGTGGTCCGGAAAGGAACCCATCTTATCATCCTTCCCACCAAGGAAGCGGCCGAGTATTGTTCGGCCGATCTGTATAACCTCGTGGAAGGAGACTGCGTCTTTTTCCTGCCGGAGTCGGGAAAAGGCGTGGAAAGGAGTAATTACAAGTCTTCCCTGGGCGTACAGCGTACGGCGGCCGTGGGCAAGATCCTTCAGCAACGGGACCATACGTTATTTATTGTCACTTATCCCGAGGCCCTGGAAGAAAAGCTGCCTTCCGAGCGCAAACTGACAGAGGCTTTGTTCACCATCCGCGCAGGAGAGCGGCTTCCCTATGAGGAAATCCGCCAGCGCCTGGTGGCCGAAGGATTTGAAAAGGTGGATTTCGTATCGGCCCCCGGACAATATGCCGTCAGGGGAGCGGTGATTGACATCTTTTCCTATT
The DNA here is from genome assembly GCA_024683255.1 of Bacteroidales bacterium. Next base: position 3,755 of record JAIKYL010000173.1, read on the forward strand.
CGCTGGATAAACCCTACCGTATTACCTACTTTGGCAACGAAGTGGATAAGATCCATACCTTCGACTGCAACACCCAGCTTTCCCTGGAGAAAATGGAATCGGCCGATATCTATCCCGATATCGCCGCCCGGGAAGAAACGGAGGAAGGGGTGGGCGTACTCAGCCTGCTACCGGAGGACAGCGTAGCCTGGCTGGATTCTTCGGACATGTACCGGGACCGCCCGTTTTTCCCGGATTTGGACCGGTTCAAACGGGTATATCTGGACATTCCGCTGCAGCGGGAAGAGGTGGATGCAGTCAAATTCAACATCTCGCCGCAGCCGGTTTTCAACAAGAATTTTGAACTGCTCATATCCGACATCCGTTCCCGGCTGGAAGAAGGATACAAGGTACAAATATTGGGAGAGAAGGAAAGCCAGCTGGAAAGGCTGCGCAGCGTGATGCTGCAGGACGAACATGCGCTGCTTCCCGAATTTGTCAAAAGTACCAATCTGCATGCGGGCTTCATCGATCACGACGACCGCGTGTGCTGCTATACGGACCATGAGATATTCGATCGTTTCCACCGGGTACGGCTGCGCCGGACGGTGGATAAGTCCGAGCAACTCACCCTCAACGACCTGAACGCATTCAACCTGGGAGACTATGTGGTCCATATCGACCATGGCGTGGGGGTATTTGGCGGTCTGGTCAAGATGAAAGACGATTACGGACGCGTCCACGAGGTGGTGAAACTCATGTACAGCGGGGGAGACGTGGTGTTCGTATCGGTCCATTCCCTGCACAAGATTTCCCGTTTCCGTTCCCGTGAGGGCGAGCCGCCGCGCATCAACAAACTGGGTTCCAAGACTTGGACCACCCTGAAATCGGCCGCCAAGTCCCGGGTCAAGGACATTGCCAAGGAACTGATCCAGTTGTATGCCAAGCGGCGCTCTTCCAAGGGATTTGCCTATTCTCCGGATACCTATCTGCAGCAGGAACTCGAATCTTCTTTCATGTACGAGGATACGCCCGATCAGGAAAGGGCCACCAAAGCGGTGAAGGAGGATATGGAGGATACGTGCCCCATGGACCGTCTCATCTGCGGCGACGTGGGCTTCGGCAAAACGGAAATCGCCATCCGGGCGGCTTTCAAGGCTGTTTCCGATTCCAAGCAGGTGGCGGTACTGGTGCCTACCACCATCCTTTGCCTGCAGCACTACGAGACGTTCCGCGCCCGGCTGCAGAACCTTCCCTGTACGGTGGAATTCGTGAGCCGGCTCAAGACAGCCAAGCAAATCACCGACATCAAGAAACGGCTGAAAGAGGGGAGTATCGACATCCTCATCGGCACGCACAAAGTATTGGGTGCCGGCTTTGAATTCAAGGACCTGGGCCTGTTGGTGATTGACGAGGAGCAGAAATTCGGCGTATCGGCCAAGGAAAAACTGCGTTATCTGAAGGAATCGGTGGATACCCTTACCCTCACGGCCACGCCCATTCCCCGTACCCTGCAGTTTTCGCTGCTGGGCGCCCGTGACCTGTCCATTATCCAGACTCCCCCGCCCAACCGCATTCCCATCCAGACGGAAATCATCCTCTTCAACGAGGAAGAAATCAAGAGTATCATCAATTACGAACTCAACCGCGGCGGACAGATTTTCTTCCTGCACAACAAAGTGGAGGAGTTGCCGGCCATCCACGACATCCTGCACCGGCTCATTCCGGACATGCGCATCTGCATCGTGCACGGCCAGATGGAGTCCAAGGAACTGGAAGACAAGATGCTGTCTTTCATGCGGGGAGACTTTGACCTGCTGCTCTGCACCACCATCATCGAGAACGGCCTGGATATTCCCAATGCCAACACCATCCTGGTGAACCAGGCGCAGAATATCGGCCTGAGCGACCTGCACCAGCTTCGCGGCCGGGTGGGACGGTCCAACAAGAAGGCTTTCTGCTACCTGATTGTCCCGCCGCTGGTGAGCATGACCGAGGATGCGCGCCGGCGTTTGAGGGCCATTGAGGAATTCTCCGACCTGGGCAGCGGATTCAACATTGCCATGCAGGATCTGGATATTCGCGGCGCCGGCAACCTCCTGGGGGCCGAGCAAAGCGGTTTTATCACGGATATGGGCTACGAAACCTATCAGAAGATCCTCTCGGAAGCCATGGAAGAACTGGGCGTGGAAACGGGTATGACCGCCCGCCGCAGCCAGGAA
>JAIKYL010000196.1 GCA_024683255.1 Bacteroidales bacterium
AAAGAGGATTCTACTTCCTGATCCTAAGTTTCACGACGTGGAGGTTACCCGTTTCGTGAACAATCTTATGCTGCAGGGGAAGAAGAGTATCGCGTATTCGATCTTTTATGATGCCATCGACATGGTGGGCGAGAAGATGAAAGATTCTGACAAGGCTCCTCTCGATATTTGGAAGACCGCCCTTGAGAACGTGACCCCTCAGATTGAGGTCAAGTCCCGTCGTATCGGTGGCGCAAACTTCCAGGTGCCGACCGAGTTGCGTCCGGAACGGAAAGTCTCCGTCGCCATGAAGAACCTGATCCAGTTCGCCCGCAAGCGTTCCGGTCACTCGATGGCAGAAAAACTTTGTGCAGAGATTGTGGCTGCCTACAACAACGAAGGCGGCGCATTCAAGCGCAAGGAAGACATGCACAGAATGGCAGAGGCCAACAAGGCATTTGCACATTTCCGTTTCTAATCACTGCATGCTAAATGGCAAAGAGAGATCTTAAATACACACGCAATATCGGCATCATGGCACACATCGATGCCGGTAAGACCACTACGTCCGAGCGCATCCTCTACTATACCGGAAAGACCCATAAGATTGGCGAGGTACACGAAGGAGCTGCCACCATGGACTGGATGGTCCAGGAGCAGGAGCGTGGCATTACCATCACTTCTGCTGCTACCACCGCATTCTGGCACTACAACGGTGATACCTATCAGATCAATCTTATCGACACTCCCGGGCATGTGGATTTCACCGTTGAGGTGGAGCGCAGCCTTCGTGTACTGGACGGTACGGTGGCCACTTTCTGCGCCGTGGGCCGTGTACAGCCTCAGAGCGAGACTGTCTGGCGCCAGGCCGATAAGTATGGCGTGCCTAAGATCGCGTATGTGAACAAGATGGACCGCGTGGGCGCGGATTTCCTGGCCTGCGTGGAAGAAATCAAGAACAAGCTGGGCGCCACCGCCGTTCCCATCTGCCTCCCCATCGGTGCCGAAGACAAGTTCGAAGGCATCGTGGACCTCATCGACATGAAGGCCATCTTCTACAACAGTTCGGAAGAGCTCGTCAACTACCATGAAGGCGAGATTCCTGCCGAACTCAAGGGAGAAGCCGCCCGCTGGAGGGACATCCTCCTGGAGGCCGCCGCCGAGTGCGATGAGACCCTGATGGAGAAGTATTTCGAGGATCCGGACTCCCTTACCAAGGAGGAAATCATCGCCGCCATCCGCAAGGGCTGCATTTCCATGCAGATCGTCCCTGCCTGCTGCGGCTCTTCCTTCAAGAACAAGGGCGTACAGTTCCTCCTGGATGCCGTAATGAGGTATCTGCCTTCTCCGCTGGACAAGGGAGCCGTGACGGGTACGGACCCGCGCAACGGCAACGAGATCGAGCGCAAGCCTTCGGCCGATGAACCCTTCTGCGCCCTGGTGTTCAAGATTGCCACGGACCCGTTTGTGGGCCGTCTGGCTTTCCTGCGCGCCTATTCCGGACGCCTGGATGCAGGTTCCTACGTATATAATACGCGTACCGGCAAGAAGGAACGTGTGGCTCGTCTGTACCAGATGCACTCCAACCACCAGAACCCCATCGAGTTTGTGGAGGCCGGTGACATCTGCGCCGCCGTGGGATTCAAGGACCTCCGCACCGGTGATACCGTGTGCCTGGAGGAGAAGCCCATCACCCTGGAAACCATGGAGTTCCCGGATCCGGTGATCGGCATTGCCGTGGAGCCCAAGACCCAGAAGGACCTGGACAAGCTGGGAATCGCCCTGGCCAAGCTGGCCGAGGAGGATCCCACCTTCACCGTGAAGTCCGATGTGGAAACCGGCCAGACCGTGATCAGCGGTATGGGCGAACTTCATCTGGACATCATCGTGGACCGTCTGCGCCGCGAATTCGGCGTGGACATCAACCAGGGCGCCCCGCAGGTGAACTACAAGGAGAGCATCACCTCCAGCTTCCAGCTGCGTGAGGTCTTCAAGAAGCAGACCGGCGGCCGCGGTAAGTTCGCAGACATCATCGTTAACATCTCTCCTGCCGACGAAGGCACTATGGGTCTTCAGTTCATCAATTCGGTCAAGGGCGGAAACATCCCCAAGGAATTCATCCCGTCCATCGAGAAGGGCTTCCAGTCCGCGATGGCAAACGGCGTCTTAGCCGGTTACGAGGTGCCTTCCCTCAAGGTGGAAGTCCTGGACGGCAGTTACCATCCGGTGGATTCCGACCAGCTCTCCTTCGAGCTGGCGGCCCGCATGGCCTTCCGTCACGCCTGCCCCAAGTGTCATCCGGTACTTCTTGAGCCCATCATGAGCCTGGAAGTGGTTACTCCGGAAGACTACATGGGAGACATCGTAGGCGACCTGAACCGCCGCCGCGGCCAAATTGTTGCCATGGACTCTACGGCCAACGGAGCACGCATCGTCAAGGCCTTTGTACCGCTCGCAGAGCAGTTTGGTTACGTTACCGTGCTGCGTACGCTGTCCTCCGGACGCGCCACCAGCACCATGACGTTTGACCATTACGCCGAGGTCCCTGCCAACCTGGCCAAGGACATCATCGAGAAGAGCGGCTACAGAGTAACCTCCGACGACGAGTAAAATTTAGCAAAAGTTAAAAAGTAATTGATATGAGCCAGAAAATCAGAATCAAGCTGAAATCTTTCGATCACATGCTGGTGGACAAGTCCGCCGCCAAGATCGTTGACACAGTGAAGGCAACGGGTGCAAAGGTTGTAGGTCCCATTCCTCTTCCCACCAACAAGAAGATCTTCACTGTGAACCGCTCCACCTTCGTTAACAAGAAGAGCCGCGAGCAGTTCGAGCTGGACTCCTACGTCCGTCTTATCGACATCGACGAGTCCAACGCCAAGACCGTAGACGCCCTCATGAAGCTGGAGCTTCCCTCCGGCGTTGAGGTGGAGATCAAGGTCTGAGGTTAATCCCTCGCACATAAGTTAAGCAGCTTGGCAACAAGCTGCTTTCTTGGCCCCATAGCTCAGCGGTTAGAGCAGCGGACTCATAATCCGTGGGTCGCAGGTTCAAATCCTGCTGGGGCCACCTTAATACAGGGGGCGCTGCCCCCTCATACACCCCTGCGGCCTTTTCGCCTTTCCATCTTTTGCCTGGCGGCAAAAGACACGGCCCGGCCGGGCGCCTGCAGGCGCCATGTTACTATGCCGGCAATCGCCGGCATTTTGCGTCCCCCATTATCATTCACGTTACCCCCACCCAAACCCTCCCCTCGGGGGAGGGCTTAGTCGCCTTCGGCTCCGACAGTCGAAAATTATCAATAGTTTTTCGTATATTTGAGGGAATAAAACATCTGATATGGAAAACGAAGAAAAGAAAGTGGAAAAGAAAAAAGTGGACAAGTGGGAGGTGATGTTCTGGATTGCCTTTTTCCTGCTGGTGGTGCTGGGGGGCAAGACGCTCCTCAACAAGTGCTCCGCTTCCATTGTGGAAACCGTGGCCACTCGGGAGGAAGTAATTGAGCCGGAGGCGCTTATGGAAATGGAAGCGCCCAAGCCGCTCACCCACTATGCCATTAAAGGGTCCGTGGCCGCCGGTGGCTACACGGAGTATGTTCCCAGCAGTGACTATGTGATGGAGGTGGATGACAATGGTGTCACCTTCAAGTCTCCCGGCGGGAAGAAACTGCTCCGCTGCGATGTTAGGGAGCACCTGGACGCCCGCTGGCCGGATCCCAGTGACCTGGCGCTGCTCCGTTACCGCACGGTCTATGAGGACTGGGGCTACAGGGCAGTATTCGAATACGTGGAAGAATGGCCCGGTGAAGACGGGAAGAGAACCTTCAAACTGGGTCCGGTGGCCTTTTTCCGCACTCCTCAGAATTAGATAGACAACAGATATGGAGGAAAAGAAAAACCGGCAGCTCCCGGAGAATGCCCACAGGGAGCTCAAGAAAGGAGAGGAATACATGCCCATCCTGGATCCCAATAAAAAGTACTGGGAGGTAACGCCGTATTCCGTGGCCATGGGCGTGCTCATGGTAATTCTGTTCAGCGCCGCCGCCGCATACCTGGGCCTCAAGGTGGGCCAGGTGTTTGAGGCGGCCATCCCCATCGCCATTATTGCCGTGGGGGTAACATCGGCCCTCAAAAAGGTGGACGGACTTAGCCAGAACGTGATTATCCAGTCCATCGGCGGATGCTCCGGCGCGGTGGTGGCGGGTGCCATCTTCACCCTGCCGGCCATCTATATCCTGGGCGTGGAGGTAAACTTCTGGCAGATGATCCTTAGCTCGCTGCTGGGCGGCGTGCTGGGCATCCTGTTCCTCATCCCGTTCCGCAAGTACTTTGTGAAGGAAATGCACGGGAAGTATCCCTTCCCGGAGGCCACTGCCACCACGCAGGTGCTCATCAGCGGCGAGGGTGGCGGCTCAAGTGCCAAGACGCTGGTCACGGCCGGCCTCATCGGCGGTCTGTACGACTTCTGCGTGGCCACCTTCGGCACCTGGGCGGAGACCATCTCCACCACGGTGATGGGCTGGGGCGCTGCCCTGGCCGATAAAGCCAAGCTGGTCCTCAAGATGAACACCGGCGCGGCCGTGCTGGGCCTTGGCTATATCATCGGCCTCAAGTATTCCTTTATCATCTGCTGCGGCTCCCTGCTGGTATGGCTGGTGATTATCCCGCTCATGAACCTTATCTGGGGGGCCGATGTGATAGACCTCATGAACACCGGCGTAACCACCGTCATCGGCGACATGGCTCCGGAGCAGATTTTCAAGGACTATGCGCGCCATATCGGCATCGGCGGTATTGCTACGGCGGGTATCATCGGCATTATAAAGAGCTTTGGCGTTATCAAGAGCGCCGCGGGCCTGGCAGTGAAGGAGTTCAAGCGCAAGCCCGGCACCCTGGAGGCCAAACCCGTCCGCACGGACGAGGACCTGCCCATGAAGACCATCGTCTTTGGGGTGGTGATTGCCCTGCTGGCCATCTTCGCTTTCTTTGCTTTTGGCGGAGTGGTTAACAATGTCTGGCAGGCGCTGGTGGGCCTGGTGATTGTGGCCATAGTGGCCTTCCTGTTCACCACCGTGGCGGCCAATGCCATTGCCATCGTGGGCTCCAACCCGGTGAGCGGCATGACGCTTATGACCCTTATCATCGCTTCCCTCATTCTGGTGGCCGTGGGCCTCAAGGGAAATTCGGGCATGGCGGCGGCGCTCATCATCGGCGGCGTTGTGTGCACGGCCCTTTCCGTGGCGGGAAGCTTCATCACGGACCTCAAAATCGGCTACTGGATTGGCTCTACGCCCAAAAAGCAGGAAGGTTGGAAATTTCTGGGTGTGGCGGTTAGCGCCTTCACGGTGTGCGGTGTAATGCTGGTGCTCAACAAGACGTACGGCTTTACCGGCGACAATGCCCTGGTGGCCCCGCAGGCCAATGCCATGGCGGCCGTTATCCAGCCCATGTTCTCCGGCGGCGGCGCTCCCTGGCTCCTGTACGGAATCGGTGCGGCCATTGCACTCATTCTCAATTTCTGCAAGGTGCCGGCCCTGCCGTTTGCCCTGGGTATGTTCATACCCATAGACCTTAACCTGCCGCTGCTGGTGGGTGGCGCCATTTCCTGGTATGTGAGCACCCGCAGCAAGGATGCCGCCGTGAACAGCGCACGCATGGAAAAGGGTACGCTCATTGCTTCCGGCTTCATTGCCGGCGGCGCCCTCATGGGCGTGGTGAGTGCCATCCTCAAATTCGCCAACGTGGATCTGTTCATGTCCGGCTGGGCTGCCTCGTACGGAGAGGCCGTGGCCATTGTGCCTTTCCTCTGCCTCATCGCGTACATGATTTACGCATCAATGAAAAAAGCCAAATAATCAATAACTACTATAGCTATGAACCGTTTGAGATATCTATTAGTGATAGCGCTTTGCTGCCTTTCCTTCTCTGCCTGGGCACAG
>JAIKYL010000209.1 GCA_024683255.1 Bacteroidales bacterium
GAGGCCTTCGCCGTTGGGATCGCCGGTTTTGGCGAAGTTGGTCCAGTAGTCCATCATCCAGCCGGAGAGGGTCATGTCGGTTGGCTGCACCTCTTCCGGATTGCCGAAGACATAGGCCACGTCCTGGCCGTGCGGGGAGCCTTGGCCGAAGCGGGGGCTGTCCTCCGGATACTCCGGGTGCTGGTCAAAGTAGTAGAGCCATACCTTGCCCTTTCCGGTCTTTTCCTGCAGACGGGCCCAGGCCCAGGTCTGCCAGCCAAAAGCGGCGTCGCGGGTTAGGTCGCGGGCGGTCTTGCCCACCTTGCCGTCGGCCTCTACCGGATAAGCGGCCAGGAGGGCATCGGCATAATCCTCATAGCGGGCGCGGACCTGGTCCTGGTGGCTGCCGCCGCCGAAAGAGAAGCCGAAGCTGAGGCCTTCGTCGGAGTTGTAGCCGATGAGCACGTCCACGTCGTTGTACTTGCCGGCTTCGTAGAGCTTGTACTGGTCGTCCGGAATCACATAGCCGTCCGTCACGGGCCAGCCGCCGGAACCGCCGAAGCCGCCCATCACGGCCTTTGCATCGGCAGCGCGGAGCTTCTCAAGCGTATAATCCTCGCCGAAAGCACCCTTGGCCCAGGCCTGATTGGCCTGCTGGGCCACGGAGAGGGTCTGCATATTCTCGCCGGGATAGGACTGCGGATTGGTGGGGCCGAAGGAACCTCCGCTCTGGGAAATGGCCCGCTGGAACAGGCCCTTGGCCAGCGGAGAGGCGCAAAGCATGCTCACGGAGATGCCACCGGCCGATTCGCCGAAGATGGTCACATTCCCCGGGTCTCCGCCAAACTTGGCGATATTGTCCTTCACCCACTGCAAGCCGGCAATCTGGTCCAGCAGACCGTAGTTGCCGCTGACGCCGTTGGGATCTTCGGCCGATAACTCCGGCAGGGACAGGAAGCCCAGCTTACCCACGCGGTAGGCCACACTCACTACAACCACGCCCTTCTGGGAGAGGAGCGTACCGTCGTAATAGGAAGTGGCGCCGCCGGCAAATCCGCCGCCGTAAATCCAAACCATTACTGGCAGTTTATCCTTGGGGCTCTTGGCCGGGGTCCATACATTCAGGTACAGGCAGTCTTCGGAGCAGCCTTCGCCGTTACCCTGCATGGGGTTGGGGCCGAATTCCTTGCACTCCTTAATGCCTTCCCAGGCAACCACGGGCTGGGGAGCCTTCCAACGGAAGTCACCCACGGGCGGGGCTGCAAAGGGGATACCCTTATAAACGGTAACGTTTTCCAGGACCGTACCCTGGATGGTGCCGCCGGTCACCTTAACCTGACCGGGAACCTGTTTGGCGCAGGCGCAGAGGCAAAGCGCCGCTGCCAACACAATAGCAAAATGCTTCATAGTCAAAACTTTAGATATCTCTCCCTGTGATTCCAGTCACAGGGAGAAAACGTTAACTACTTGAAAACCAATTGACAGAATTCATTGAGGGACTTGCGCCAGGGCTGCCACTCGTGGCCGCCGGGCCAGGCCGTGAACTTAACCTTTGCACCGGCAGCATTCAGGGCTTCGGCCGCTGCGCGGGTGTGCTCGATGCGCGGATCACCCTCGCCGCAGGACATGTAGAACACCGGATGCGCGGCGTTGAAGGCTACAGGATCGGCCAGCAGTTCGGGCAGCTGGCTCTCTACGGAGAAGGGAGCATAAGCGCCCGGACCCACGCCGCCGAACATGCCGGAGGAGAAGATGCCGATGGAGGAGAACACTTCCGGATGCTTGAGGCCGATGGACCAGGACTGGCCGCCGCCGAAGGACAGGCCGGCCATGGCACGGTGCTTGGGATCGGCCAGGGTGCGGTACTTGCTGTCAATCATGGGGATGGTCTCGTTGAGCAGAATCTGGGCGAAGTCTCCCGCCTGGCCGTAATCCATCACAATGAGCATGGGAACGGCCTTCTTGGCGGCAATGAGGTTGTCCAGGATGATGTCCGTCTTGCCCTGGCGGGCCCAGCCGGTCTCATCCTCGCCGCCACCGTGCTGCAGGTACAGCACTGGATAGCGCTTGGAGGGGTTGCTGTCATATTCGGCCGGCAAATACACGTAACAGGTGCGCCAGGCGTTAAGGGTCTCAGACCAGTAGCGCTGCATGCGTACCTCGCCGCGCGGAACATTCTTTTCCAGATAGAAATCCACGCCCGCTTCCGGAATATCGATGGCGCTGGCGTCCACCCCCGTGCCAAAGAAGAGCTGGCTGTTGGGGTCCGAAAGCCGCATGCCGTCCACAACAAGGAAATAATAGTGGAAACCGGGCTCAAGGGCCTCTGTGACCACCTTCCAGGGGCCGTCTTCTTCCCGCTGCATGGGATAGACCTTGCCACAGATATCCACGGCCACTTCCTGGGCCTCGGGAGCCTGGACCTGGAATTCCACGGTGAGGTCCGGATTGATCTTGGGATACTCCCGTCCGGGGGTATTGGTAGAGGCCGATGTGGGCTCGGTAAGGACACCCACGGTAGTGGCGGGCTGCTTGCAGCCGAAGAGCATAGCGCCCAAAAGGACGAAAGGAATGATATATCGTTTCATAAGCGCAATCATTTAAAGAGTCTTTGGGCAAATTCGTTCAGGCAGCGGCGCCAGGTGAGCCACTCGTGCGCCGTACGGGGGGACTGGTAGAACACGTTCTCAATGCCGCGTTCCTTCAGGATTTCGGACATCCCCTTCAGGTGGGAACCTTCGGCCTCACCGTTGGCGATGAACAGCAGGTGATAGTTCTCATTGAACCACTTGGGATCCGAGAATACACCGTCATAGGCTGCGGCAAACTTTTCCGGATCCTCGTAACCGGCGGGACGGACGCGGAATTCGCCGATGACGATGATGCCGCTGAATCCGCCGATCCAGGAGAAGAGGTTACGGTATCCAAGACCCAGGTCATAGGCCTGCTTGGCACCCCAGGAGAGGCCTGCAACGGCACGGTTGTCGCGGTCTGCAAGCGTGCGGAAACGCTTGTCCACCAGCGGAATCACTTCCTCTGTAACCATGGCTTCATAGCCGTCGCCGGAGCCATCGGCCTTCTGAGCCACGCCGCTCACCATCACGATGATCATGGGGACGGCCTTGCCTTCGGAGACCAGGTTGTCCAGGATTACATCGGCAAAGCCCTGGTAAATCCAGCCGGTCTCATCCTCACCGCCGCCGTGCTGCAGATACAGCACCGGATAGCGCTTGGAGGGATTCTGGTCATACTCGGCCGGGGTATAAACATACATCCTGCGCCACTGGCCGCATACTTCGGACCAGTAGCGGATGGAACGTACTGCGCCCTGTGCTACGCCCTGGTGAGGCGTATAGAATGCCGAGCTGGCAGGATCTTCGGGCACTTCAATGGCGCTGCAGTCGCGTCCGGTGCCGAAGAAAGAATGTACGGAAGGATCGTTGAAAGTGAGTCCGCCCGTTTTAAGGGAATAATAATGGAAGCCTTCCACCTGCGGATCCGAGGTCACGGTCCAGAAGCCTTTTTCGTCCTTGACCATGGGGTAGTCCTTGCCCAGGGAAAGGGTAAGGTTGGTAGCCTTCGGCGCGTTTACGCGGAAGGTGACCCTGTTGTCGGGTCCCACCTGTGGATAGGCGTTGCGGCTCAGGTTAGTAGGTGAGGCAAGCTGCGCAAACGCTGCCCCGGTGAATGCCAGGAGCAGCGTGAGGGATAAGAGTATCTTTTTCATAGTCTGTTATTTACCGCGTGCGCGATTGAGGAAGTGCACCATAACGGCCAGGTTTTCATCGGCATACATGCCCATGCCGTGGCCGCCGCCGGCTATCATGTGCAGTTCGCTGTCCACGCCGGCATCCTGCAGCAGGCCGAAGAAGTGCGGGCCTTCGCAGGGAGGGACCACGTTATCGGCCGTGCCATGGAAGATAATCACCGGAGGGTCGCTGGGATCGATGTAGTTGGTGGCGTTGAGGGCCTTGAAGCGCTCTTCGTTGCCCTTGAAGGAGAAGCCCATCACGGCCTCTTCCGGGCCATGGTTCCAGGTGTCTTCTTCCCGGCCGCAGCTCATGTAATTGAGGTCTGTGGGACCGGACCATACGCAAGCGGCGTCTACGCGGCTGGAGAATTCCAGGTTGCCGCCCACGCTGCCTTCCAGTTCCTTCACATCACCGCTGGTGGCGGCAAGGCCGGACAGATGGCCGCCGGAAGAGAAGCCGGAAGTGGCAATGAAGGAGGTGTCAAAATGATACTTTTCGGCATTGGCACGAGCCCAGCGCACCACGCCCTTGATGTCTTCAATCTGGGCGGGGAACTTGGCGTCCTGGGAGGAACGGTGGTTGGGCGTAATCACGGCATAACCGGCGTCCAGGAGGGCGTTTACAATGGTGCCCAGGTCGGCCATACCCTTGGAACTGTTGGAGAACCAGGCGCTTCCGTAAACGTGGATCACCACCGGATAGGAGGCCTGCTCAACCTTGGGAAGATAGACATCCAGCTTGTGGTACACCTGGCCGTCGCCGGCATAGTCAACGTCGGCAAATTTTACCGAACAGCGTACTTCAATCTTCGGCATCTGGAATCCGCCGAAACCGCCCGCAGGCTGTGCCTGAAGGGCCGATGCGGCCAGAAGGGCCGCGGCAATGAACAGTAACTTCTTCATTATATTGGTTATTAATACTCGCTTACACCCGCCCTGGTCTGTTCCACCGGGCGTATACTGCCGTCGGCAGTATACATCAGTTCGTCCACGCAGACGCTGCGGCGGCCGGTAGCCGGACCGTAGCCGTCCAGGGAAAGCGTTCCGTTATGGTAGAAGAGGTAGCTCTTTCCGTCGAAGTCCACAATGCCGGGATGGATGGTGTAGCTGTCTTCGGCCATACCCGTGAGCGGACCCTTATAATCCCAGGGACCTTGTATGGAACCGGCAACGGAATAGGAGAGATTCTCCCGTCCCGTTCCCATGGAGGAATAGGCCAGGTAATATCGGCCTCCATGCTTGTACAGCCAGGGGGCTTCCAGGTAATTCTCCAGGGGGAGGGCGCAGATTTCCCCGTCCAGTTCCGTCATATTCCTTTTAAGGCGTACCAGGAAGCAGTTGCCGTATCCCCAGCAGAGCCAGGGAGTACCGTCATCGTCCATAAAGACGGTGGGGGCCGATGCACTCCAGCCACCCTGGGGACTGTTATTGCTCATGGTGTCCAGGACCAGGGCTTTGCCCAGAGCGTCCGTATAGGGCCCTTCCGGATGGTCGGCCACGGCCACGCCGATGGCCTTGCAATCCGGATCCTTGCTTAAGGTGGAGACGTAGAAATAGTATTTCCCGTTTACTTCTATGCACTGGGAAGCACAGGCGTCTCCCTCCGCCCAGCTGAAGTCCGTGGGCTTCAGGACGGCACCGTGGATGGTCCATTCCTGCATATCGGCAGTGGAATAACACAGCCATTCCGTTACGTTGTAACCGTCTTTCCCTTCAAAACCGGGCCTATTGTCATACTGCTGGTCATGACCGCAGAAGACATACAGGCGTCCGTCCGAAGCCACCATGGGCGCCGGATCGGCCGTAAAGGCATCCCGGAAGAGGGGATTCCCCCTGTTCCGGAAAGTGTTTTCGCTCCCCTTGTCCTCCTCATTGCAGGCAACGAGGAGGAGGGCAGAGAGAAGTAGTAGTATCCTGCGGGTCATTATTTATTTGAAACTGATCCAGTCAAGGTCCAGACCGCCTTCGTTCACCACCAGTTTTACGTTCTTGAGTCCGGTGGCCTTCCCGGTTACGGGCAGGGTGACTTCCTTCCAGGTTTCAGAGGCCGGGAGGTCGAAGCTTCCCAGGGAGTCGTTGTCAGAGAACCAGATGGAAAACTTGGTATCCTTGGGCGCGCAGTAGCGGACGGTGATGCTGGTGGGATCGGCCTCGCCGAAGTCCACGCTGTCGTAGCGTACCCAGCAGTCGGGGCGGCCCAGATGCACGAACCAGCCGTCAAACGGTTTGGCGGGATCCAGGAAGTCGATACCGGTGGCCACGTGGTAGATGGCGTTGTAGCGGTCCATCTGGATCTGATCCGTGGAAGGAGTGACGCCCACGCCGCGGAGGGTGGGAATCACCTGCTCAATGGTGCCGTCGGGATTGAAACGCACCTTGTCAATGCGAACGGAGCGGTTCTTGTCAAAGGAAGGGGAATAGTCGTTGTGATGATAGAACAGGTACCATTCTCCCTTATAATTAATAAAGGAATGGTGGTTGGTCCAGCACTCGTTCACGGACCTGGCCATGATGATGCCCTTGTATTCGTAGGGACCCATGGGGTTCTTGCTCATGGCATAGCCCAGCACTTCGGTGTTCTCCTGAACATAGGGATAGGTGAGGTAGAACCAGCCGTTGGCCTCAAAGGCGAACGGCCCTTCGGCCTGGCGGTTGGGCAGGCCCTGGAGGCAATCTACACCAACCATTTCCATCTCGCGGTTGCCCCACTTCCTTACCGTCTTGGGATTGTCGTCGGCCAGCTCTATCATGTTGGGTTTGAGCTTGGCGCAGCGGCCGTTGCCCCAGAAGATGTACGCATTGCCGTCGGAGGCCTGAAGAACACAGGGGTCAATACCGTTGATGCCCTTGATGGGTTCCGGTTGCGGAACATACGGTCCTTCGGGGCTGTCTGCAATGGCTACACCCACCGCAAATCCGCGGCCTTCCTTGGATGCGTTAGGGAAATAGAAATAGTACTTGCCGTCTTTTTCCACGCAGTCGGGCGCCCACATGGAATAACCCTCAGGATTACCCCAGGGCACGTTTTTCTGATCAAGGATTACACCGTGGTCCGTCCAGTGAACCAGGTCTTCCGAAGAGAAGGTGTGATAGTCTTCCATGCAGAACCAGCGACGCTCCGGCTCCACAGGGCTGATGATATCGTGGGAGCAGAAGAGCCATACTTTATCGCCGAATACACGGGCGGTAGGGTCAGCGGTATACTGACCCTTAATGATGGGATTCTGGGCAAAGAGTGTAGAGAAAAGACACAATATGCCCACCAGGGAAAGGATAAATCTTTTCATGGGTGATTAAGTGTTTTGTGAAGTTTTGGAACCCGGCTCGGGTATCACCCCGGGCCGGATTATTAAGCAGACTTATTCAGCCTTTGCAGGAGCTTCCCAACCCGGGTTCTGTACCAGGTTCGGGTTCTTGTCCATCACAGAGGTAGGATAAGGGAAGAATTCGTGCTTGCCCGGCTTGAAACCAACTTC
>JAIKYL010000221.1 GCA_024683255.1 Bacteroidales bacterium
CACCTACTACTGCACGCACTTCCCCATCGGCACCCTCCTGGCCTCGACATGGAACCAGGAACTGGTGGAGAACGTGGGCAAGGCCATGGGTGAAGAGGTCCACGAGTACGGCGCCGACGTCTATCTCGCTCCGGCCCTGAACATCCACCGCAACCCGCTGAACGGCCGCAACTTCGAGTACTATTCCGAGGATCCGGTGGTCGCCGGCAAGACCGCGGCCGCCTATGTGCGCGGCGTCCAGAGCAACGACGTGGGCACGTCCATCAAGCACTTCGCCTACAACAACCAGGAGACGAACCGCACCGGCAACAACGCCGTCATCTCCCCCCGCGCCCAGCGCGAGATCTACCTCAAGGGCTTCGAGATCACCGTCAAGGAATCCGACCCCTGGACCGTGATGAGCTCCTACAACAAGATCAACGGCACCTACACCTCCCAGAGCAAGGACCTGCAGACCACCGTCCTCCGCGACGAATGGGGCTTCAAGGGCCTCGTGATGACCGACTGGTACGGCGGTGACAACGGCGCCGAGCAGATCGCCGCCGGCAACGACATGCTCCAGCCGGGCACCGACCTCCAGTACGAGCAGATCCTGAATGCCATCAAGGACGGCAGCCTCTCCGAGGCCGAGCTGGACGTCTGCGTCCGCCGCTGCCTGGAACTCGTCGCCCGCAGCCCGAAGGCCAAGGGATACCAGTACTCCAACAAGCCTGACCTGAAGGCCCATGCCGCCGTCACCCGCCAGAGCGCGCTGGAAGGCATGGTCCTCCTCGAGAACAAGGGCGCCCTGCCCCTGAAGGACGTCAAGAACGTCGCCGTGTTCGGCTGCACCTCCTTCGATTTCATCGCCGGCGGCACCGGTTCCGGCAACGTGAACCGCGCCTACACGGTGTCCCTGCTGGACGGCCTCAAGAATGCCGGATTCAACGTAGACGACAGCAATAAGGATCTTGTCCTCAAGCACATTGCCGATGAGGAAGCCGCTTTCAAGGCCACCCTCCCCGAAGGAGACATGCTGGCCGCCTTCTACCCGGTTCCCCGTCCCTCGGAGATCATTCCTTCCGCTGCAGACCTTATCGTATCGGCCAAAACGAATGACGTAGCCATCATCACCTTCGGCCGCAACAGCGGTGAATTCTTTGACCGCACCAGCGCGGACTTCGCCCTCAACGCCGGCGAGCGCAAGCTGCTGAACGACGTAACCAGCGCCTTCCATTCCGTGGGCAAGAAAGTGATTGTGGTCCTTAACGTGGGCGGTGTCATTGAGACCGCTTCCTGGAAGAATGTCCCGGACGCCATCCTCCTGGCCTGGCAGGCCGGACAGGAAGGCGGCAATTCCGTCACCGACATCCTCACCGGCAAGCAGAGCCCGTCCGGCAAGCTGCCCATGACCTTCCCCGTGAACCTCATGGACGCCGCCGCATCGGCCAACTTCCCCATCGACGCCACCAACGAAGTTTACTTCCTGAACCGCCGCGAAGATTCCAACGTGAAGGATATTGACGTAACCAACTATGCCGAAGGTATTTACGTGGGTTATCGCTGGTTTGACAAGCAGAACCTCCCGGTTTCCTATCCGTTTGGCTACGGCCTCAGCTACACCAGCTTCGAGTACAGCCTGCCCATCGTAACCGTTGACGGAGACCGCGTGGTGGCCTTTGTGAACGTGACCAACACCGGCTCCGTAGCCGGCAAAGAAGCCGTCCAGCTTTACGTGAGCGCCCCCGCCGGCACCCTGGACAAGCCCGTGAAGGAACTCAAGGCCTACGCCAAGTCCAAAGAACTGGCTCCCGGCGAGGCCCAAACCCTCACTTTCAGCATTCCGCTCTACGAGCTGGCTTCCTTCGACGAAAGTCAGTCGGCCTGGGTGATGGATGCAGGCACCTACACCTTCCTGTTCGGTGCCTCTTCCCGCGACATCCGCGCCAACGCCACGGCCGATTTGGCCAACGCCAAGTCCTGGCCCGCCCACAACGTGCTGGCTCCGCAGAAATAAACGGAACAGTTGTTTATTAGAACAGGGTGCACTTTTGCGGTGCGCCCTGTTTTATTCCCAATCCAAGTCAAGAAAAGTGGCCGACGATGCAAGATTTCAAGAAGCCGTGGTTTTAGTAGACAAACGGTCTGTTATGAAAAAACTTGGCATAATTGCAGTTATGGTGTCTTCGTTGTTCTGCTCCTGTGGAAAAAACGACGAAGAGAGGATTTATACCACAGATGAACTGGGAGTCTTTGTAGAATGGGGCCGGATCGGTTGGAATGAAATCTACAATGAAACGGATGCAAGCGTAACGCTCATTGTATCGGCCTATGCAGGAGATGTCACCTCCACTATTAATCCGGGAGAATTTGTTACGCTGGATGTGGGAGGCTTCATGCCCGGTATTTCCATAGACGAAAGTTATTCGGTTACCATTAAACTAAGTGATGGAAAGGAAATAGTATGTTCGCGTAGCGCGGAGGATTCCTGGTCCAAACATTTCTTCAGTAATTTTGAGCAGCGGCAGGAATCTGAAATTGTGTCTTTAAATGACGGGAAAAAAGTCCGACACGACTTGGCTGTCCGCACCTATCATATAGACAATACGCTGGTGGAACTCTGGCGGGCCAGCAATCCCGTGGCCATGGCCAGGTTGGAAACGGCTGCAATCACCAGTGAAATCTGATAGAAAAGGAACTCCATCTCTCTTTTTATTCTGAATTGCTAAGATACGGATTTCTTCTAATCTTTGCAAAGCTTACAATTCTATTTCCAGCACCTGTCGGCCCGGTTTGTAAGGGATGAAGGTACTACCCTCCTTGCCGCTGAAGTGGATGGTCAGGTCGTATTCCGCATCGCGGAAACGCCGGTGGATCTTATAGTTTCCGTATTTAGCCGGAATGCAGGGTTCAATTAGCAAGCCGTCAAACTGGGGTTTGATGCCAAGGATGGCTTCACTAACTGCTTTCCAGGTCCAGGCGGCCGTTCCGGTGAGCCAGCTGTTCTTGCCCTCGCCAGGTTTGGCAGCATCCTTTCCCGCCACCATCTGGCAGAACACATACGGTTCCACTTTCCTTAGGGCCTGATCTTTACAGAAGGCCGGCGTAATCTTGCAATAATGCCGCCAGGCATCGTCGGCCCGGCCGTCCATGGCCTCGCCGATGATGACCCAGGGATTGTTGTGGCAGAAGATTCCAGCGTTTTCCTTGTAGCCCTCCGGATAGGAGCTTATCTCTCCGTAATCCTTTATGTATGAAGTATATGCCGGTGTATTGAGTACCAGTCCATGCTCGCATTCCAGGTACTTGCAAGCCGAATCCAGGGCCTTGCTGCAGAGGCCCTCATCGGCCCCGAT
>JAIKYL010000223.1 GCA_024683255.1 Bacteroidales bacterium
CAAGCTGGACATGGTGGTGCAGACCCTCCCGGACGGAGCCTCTTCGCCCACCATCTTCAAGTTCAGCGCCGACGACATGCCCATCATGATCCTGTCGGCCACGGCCGACCAGAGCGTGAGCGCCCTGGACAAGATCCTGGATGACAAGGTGGCCACCCCGCTGGCCCGTGTGTCGGGTGTGGGTACGGTTTCCGTCTCCGGCGCCCCCAACCGGGAAATCCAGGTCTATTGCGACCCGGTGAAGCTGGAAGCCTACGGGCTCAGCATCGCCTCCATCGCGCAGGTGATCGCCGCCGAGAACCGGAACGTGCCGTCCGGCAGCATCGACATCGGCTCGGAGACCTATACGCTCCGCATCACCAAGGAATTCAAGGACCCGTCCGAGCTGCTGGACATTATCCTGATGTCCTACAACGGGAACGCCATCTACCTGCGCGACGTGGCCCGCGTGTATGACGGCCTGGAAGAGAAGTCGCAGGAGTCCTACACCAACGGCGTCCGCGGCGCCCAGATCATCATCCAGCGCCAGTCCGGCTACAACACCGTGAACGTAATCCGGGACGTGAAGAAGACCCTGGCCCGCCTGGAGCGGGACCTCCCTTCGGACATCAGGATTACCACGGTGGTGGACTCTTCGGACAACATTCTCCGCACCATCAACTCCCTCAAGGAGACCATCGTCATCATCTTCCTGGTGGTGATGCTGGTAGTGTGGCTGTTCCTGGGCCGATGGAAGGCCACCTTCATCGTGGTGCTGTCCATCCCCATCGCCCTGCTGGCCTCGCTGCTGTACCTGTTTGCCACGGGGAACACGCTTAACATCATCTCCATGAGCGCCCTGGCCATCGCCATCGGCATGGTGGTGGACGACGCCATCGTGGTGCTGGAGAACGTTACGTCCCATCTGGACCGGGGAGAGAAGCCCAAGGAGGCCGCCGTACACGGCACCGCCGAGGTGGGTATCTCCGTAATCGCGTCCACCCTCACCATGCTGTGCGTGTTCCTGCCGCTCACCATGATTTCCGGCATGACGGGCATCATGTTCAAGCAGCTGGGCTGGATTGTGTCCATCATCATGATCGTGTCCACCACGGCGGCCCTTACCCTGGTGCCCATGCTGTGCTCCCTGCTCCTTACCAACGAGAACAAGAGCGGACGCCTGTATCACATGATCTTCGACCCCTGGAACAAGGTGCTGGACAGCATCTCCAGCGGCTATTCCCGCCTCATCGCCTGGTGCATGAACCACAAGAAGCTCATCCTGCTGCTGGCGGTGGTTGTCTTCGTGGGCGTGCTGGCGCTGTACGGCCCCCGGATGAAGACCGAGTACTTCCCCACGCAGGACCAGGGACGTATAACCGTATCGGCCGAACTGCCCATCGGCACGGCGCAGGAAGTTACCGCCGGCGTGGCCGCCCGCATCTACGAGAAGGTGGTGGCCGACGTGCCGGAAATCCGCGTCATCAGCTATAACTTCGGCCAGGCCGATGCCGACAACGCCTTTGCCTCCATGCGGAACAACGGCGCCTACCTCATTTCCATGAACATCAACGTGGGCTCCATGGAGGAACGCAAGCGCTCCACCTCCGAGCTGGCCGATATCATCCGGGAAGACCTGGCCCTGTTCCCCGAGCTAAACCGCGCCACCGTCACGGAAGGCGGAATGGGCATGGGCGGCCGTTCCAGCGTGGTTCTGGAAATCTACGGCTACGATTTTGAGGCCACCGAGAATGTGGCCCGCGACATCCGGGCCCGGATGCTGGAGAATCCGGCGTTTGCGCAGGTGATGATAAGCCGGGACCAGTACATCCCCGAATACGAGGTGGACTTCGACCGCGAGAAACTGGCGCTGAACGGGCTCACCTCCACCACCGCGGCGGCTGCCGTGAGTGCCGCCATGAGCGGAACCGTGGCCTCCTTCTACCGCGAAGACGGTGAAGAGTACAACATCCGCGTGCGCTTTGCCCCGGAATTCCGCCGGAGCGTGGAGGACATAGAGAACATCCTCATCTACAATCCCCAGGGCCGGGGCGTCAAGGTGCGTGACCTGGGCCGGATCGTGGAATCCAAGGTGCCGCCCACCATCCAGCGCAAAAACCGTGAGCGTTACATCTCCGTAACCGGTATGATGGCCCGCGGGATGGCCCTGAGCGACGGTGTGGAAACCGTCACCGCCCTGATGGAGGCCAACCCGCTTCCGCCGGAGATGTCCTGGCAGATCGGCGGTGACTACGAGGAGCAGCAGGACATGTTCTCCGACATGATCCTCCTGATGCTGCTCATCATCATCCTGGTGTATATGGTCATGGCCTCCCAGTTCGAATCCTTCATGGGACCGTTCGTGATCATGTTCTCCATCCCGTTCGCCCTCACGGGCGTGGCGCTTGGCAACCTGATCCATTCGCAGGCCGTGGGCGTGATGTCCCTTATCGGCATCATCATCCTGCTGGGTATCGTGGTCAAGAACGGTATCGTGCTCATCGACTACACCATCCTGTGCCAGGAGCGGGGCATGAGCGTGCGGGATTCTTCCGTAACGGCCGCCAAGAGCCGTCTGCGCCCCATCCTGATGACCACCCTCACTACGGTGCTGGGTATGCTGCCCATGGCGATGGGTACCGGCGAAGGCTCCGAGATGTGGCGCGGCCTGGGTATCACCGTAGCCTGGGGCCTGAGCATTTCCACCCTCATCACCCTGGTGCTCATCCCGGTGCTGTACTGCGGTTTCACCGAGCATCGCGCCAAGCGCAAGGCCCGCAAGGCCGCCCGCCAGGCAGCCAGGCAAAGCCCCGCAACAGAATAATGTCAATGTCATTCTGAACGAAGTGAAGAATCTATTATGAAAGCTATATTTGTCGTTTACAATCAGGCTTACAATCAAGAGATTGTAGAACTGCTGGAGAAGATGGGACAGCGGGGTTATACCGTTTGGGAAGAGATTGGCGGACGGGGCTCCGTGGACGGTGAACCGCATCTGGGCAACCACGCCTGGCCCACGCAGAACCACGCCGTCCTGTCGGTGGTGGAGGACTCCCTGGCGCCTTCCGTTATGGAGGCGCTCCGCCAACTGGATGCCGATAACCCCAAGTTGGGCCTGCGCGCTTATGTGCTTCCTGTGGAAGCGGCATTGTAAAAAAATGTTTATATTTGTGAATTAAATACTATTAATTATGGCAAAAATTGCAACCAATACCACTTTCGAAGACCTGCTGCAGGACAGCCGGCTGGTGATTGTGGACTTCTGGGCCACCTGGTGCGGCCCGTGCCGGATGCTGTCTCCGCTGCTGGACGAGGTAGAGGAAGCCATGTCCGACAAGATAGTCGTGGTGAAGGTGAATGTGGACGATGCCGATGAGGTGGCCGCCCAGTTCCGCATCATGAACATCCCCACCCTGCTCTTCTTCAAGAACGGGCAAATCGTGGACAAGACCGTGGGCGCCATGCCCAAATCAGCCCTCATAGAAAGAATTAACGCAAATCTATAAAGCAATGAAAAAACTTTTAGCACTTGTTGCAGTGCTGTTTGCTTCTGCAACGCTGGCACACGCCCAGTTCGGTATCCTTGCCGGCATTAACTTCTCCAATACCAATTTATCCGCCACCGAAATGTGGGAGCAGGCCAAGACGGTTACGCTCTTCCACGTGGGTGCCGCTTACAAGATCAACATGGGCATGGGCTTTGCCATCCAGCCGGCCCTCACCTATGAGATGAAGGGTGCTTCCATTGAAGATTCCAAAAATGTGGCTGCTTTTACCGGAGCTCTTGACAGCAAATCCGGCTTCCTGGAGCTGGGTGTAGGTCTCCAGTGGGGTCCGGACCTGTTCATCGGCCGTCCGTTTGTGATGGTGCAGCCTTTCGTGGGCTACATGATTGCTCCTCAGGGCGACAAAACCAGCAGCTCATTCAATATCCTGGGCGTCAGTGCCACCACTAGCAGCTCCCAGTTGGATTCAGACCTGGAAAAAGCCAAGAACAAGCTGGAATACGGCTTCAGCATCGGCGCCGGTATCGAGCTCATCAAACACCTGCAGCTTTCCGTCCAGTATTTCATGAACCTGGGCAAGCTGTATAACAATGGCAAGGTGGATGGAACCCAGGTTTGGGACAGTGTGAAGAACAACTTCAACGATATCAACAACTACAACGGTGTCAAGGTAACCCTGGGTTACTTGTTTTAATGGGTAACAGACAAGCTGTCATATTCTGTTCGGCTTCGTCGTCCATTGACCCGAAGTACAATCAGGCAGCGCGTGAACTTGTTCGCGCGCTGCATGCTTTGGGCTACTCGGTGACTTCGGGTGGCGGCAAGATCGGCACCATGGGAGCCATTACGGACGAATCCATCCGGTTGGGCGGGTCGCATGTGGCTGTGCTTCCCGGCTTCATGAAAGGCCTGGAGAATCCCGGAGTGTCGGAAGTGGTGTGGACGGAAACCATGAGCACGCGTAAGGAGCGGATGCGCCTTGGTTGCGATGTTGCCATCGCCCTGCCGGGCGGAATCGGCACCCTGGACGAGGTAATTGAAACCCTGGTGCTCCGGAAACTGCACCGCTGGGAAGGGGAAGTGTACTTGCTGAACATAGACGGGTTCTATAACCCGCTGGTGACCCTGCTGGACCATTATGTGACAACCCGCATGATGGAACCGGAGGACCGCGCCCTGGTGCATGTGGCCGATACGCCGGCCCAACTTGCCGAAATGCTGAAATGAGTTTAAACGAAATCAGGCAGTTCTTAAAACCGCTGATGGAGCGGGTGGAGGCGCGGATAGACGCGTCTCTCAGGAGTGATATTGCCCTTCTGGACGCCACCAACCGTTCCCTTCGGGAGAACGGCGGCAAGCTCCTCCGGCCCATGCTGGGCCTGCTGGTGGGCGGTGCCTGCGGCACGGTAAACGAAGACACCGTCCGTTATGCCGCCGCAACGGAACTGCTGCACAATTCCACCCTCCTGCACGACGACGTGGTGGACGGTGCAACGGAGCGGAGGGGCCTTCCCACGGTGGCCACCCTCCTGAGCGGCCCGGCAGCCGTGCTTATCGGCGATTTCTGGCTGGTCCGCTGCATGCAAACCATCCTGGATGCAGACCGCTACAGCGAACGGGTGCTCCGGATTTACGCCAAAACCCTGGCCGACCTGGCCGAGGGGGAACTCCTGCAGATGCAGAAGGCTTCGTCCGGAGACACCACGGAAGCGGACTATCTCCGCATCATCTTCAGCAAGACGGCTTCCCTGTTTGAGGCGTCGGCTGTGGCGGCCGCCATCTCTGTGGGCGCCCCGGATAATTTCCGGGAGGCGGTGGGGGATTTTGCCCGCAACCTGGGTCTGGCGTTCCAGATCAAGGACGACATTTTTGACTACGATTCCCTCTCGGCCGAGGTGGGTAAACCGGTGGGTATTGACTTGCAGGAGCAGAAGATTACCCAGCCCCTGCTGTGCGCCCTGGAAACGGTTTCGGAGGCCGAAGCCACCGCCGTGCGGAAAAAGGTGGTCCGTATCCTGGACCATCCGGAGCTATCGGCCGAAATAAGGGACTTCGTGCTTTCGCATGACGGCGTTTCCCTGGCATACCGGAAGCTGGATGAGCACATCGGCCGTGCCATCTCCTGCCTGGACGTGCTCCCGGACTCCCGAGAGAAGGGTTATTTGATTGAGCTGGCCCGCTATGTGGGCGAAAGAACCCGGTAGATGGTAACGGTATACGGGAATACGGAACTGGTGAACGCCCTGCATCAGATGGCTCAAAGCGGTAATGTTCCGCATGCCATGCTGCTGCACGAGGACGACGGCGGCGGCGCCTTCCCGCTGGTGCTCAATTTCCTGGAAGATCTTTACGGCGGTTCTCCCCGCGTGCAGAAGCTCATCCACCCGGACATCCACTTTGTCTTTCCCGTTGCCGGGCCGGACAAACCGGTGTCGCTCCAGTTCATCGGCCCTTTCCGGGAGCTGCTGCTGGAGAATCCTTATTTCTTTGAAAACGAGCTTTACGGGGCCATCGGCATAGAAGGGAAACAGAGCAACATTTCCGTGCATGAAGCCCGTTCCGTGCTGGACAGGCTCTCCCTTTCGGCTGTGGAAGGCGGTTGGCGTACTGTGGTGATGTACCTGCCGGAAAAGATGAACATGCAGGCGGGTAACGCCCTCCTCAAAATGGTGGAGGAACCGCCGGTGGGAACGCTGTTCCTGCTCATTACCCATGCCCCGGAGAAGGTGCTCACAACCATTTCTTCCCGCTGCCTGCATCTTAGGGTGCAACCCCTCACCCCGGAGGCGGAATTGCAGGTGCATGCCCGGGAAGCGGCCGGGGACGCTGTTCTGGCCGATCTGTTCCACGACCTGCTTAACGCCCTGGTGGAGAAGGACCTGCTGGGGGCCCTGGAAACGGGGGAGGCCGTGGCGGCTTTGGAATCGCGGGAACGGCAGAAAGCTTTTTGCCGGGTGGCCTCACGGGATCTCCGGATCCTGTTCCTGCTACAGCAGAAAATGCCGGCCCTCACCCATGTGAAGGCCGACGAAGAAGATTATTACAAGCGGATGGCGGCTGCTTTGAAGCCCGCTTTTCCGCGCCTGGCCCTCTCTTGCCTGGACAGGGCCCAGCTCCTTATAGAGCGCAACGTGAATCAGAAAATCCTGTTCACCGACATGGTGAACCAACTATATATCCGCATTTGACATGGACTGGAACAACGAATCCATACAATACGACTGTTTCCGGGGCTGTACCGTAACCACGGACGAGGAGACCCTGGAACGGGATATCCGTTACCGTCAGGGTTGCTGCAAGCTTGAGGTGTACAATTACCTCAAGGGCATCCCACAGGAGCAGTTCAATTCCTACTTTGAGGTGCGTTTCAAGAATACCCGGAAGGGATTCTATGTGAATGCATCCGGCCAGAGCATCAAAACCGGTGACCTGGTGGTGGTGGAGGCCGCCACGGGGCATGATCTGGGAATCGTGACGCTGGAAGGTCCCATCGTGGGCCGGCAGATGAAGTGCAAGGGCGTGGACCCGGAGACGACGGAAATCCGGAAAATCTACCGCAAAGCGCGTCCATACGACATAGAGCGTTGGCAGGAAGCCATAGCCCGGGAACAGGAAACCATGATCCGCTCCCGCGTACTGGCCAATAACCTGGGCCTGGAAATGAAAATCGGCGATGTGGAATTCCAGGGCGACGGCACCAAGGCCATCTTCTATTACATTGCCGATGGCCGCGTGGACTTCCGTCAGCTCATCAAGGATTTTGCCGAAGAGTTCCACATCCGCGTGGAGATGAAGCAGATCGGCGCCCGCCAGGAGGCCGGTCTCATCGGTGGACTGGGCGTATGCGGCCGGGAGCTGTGCTGCGCCAATTATATCACGGAGTTTAAGTCCATTACCACATCGGCCGCCCGTACGCAGGATCTTTCCCTGAATCCGCAGAAACTGGCCGGTCAGTGCGGCAAGCTCAAATGCTGCCTCAATTATGAGGTGGCGGCATATCTGGACGCCCATTCCCGCATTCCTAAGGTTACGGAGCCGCTGGAACTGGAAGACGGACAGGCCTGGCTGGTAAAGACGGACATCCTTTCCGAAACGCTCTATTTCTCCTACGAGAAAGGCTCTCTGGCCCAGATGTTTCCGCTGTCGGCCGAGGAGGTGAAGGAAATCCAGGAAATGAACCGCCGGGGAGAAAGACCCGAAACCCTTCGTCAGGAAGAAGTGGTTGCTCCTGAGTTCATAACGGGTATGGACGATGCCATCAACCGCTTTGATCCGGAAAAGAAAAAACGCCGCCGCAAGAACCGTGGTCGCAACCGGAAACCCGGTCAGAAGCCCTCCGGCGCCGAATAATTGTCATTCTGAACGAAGTGAAGAATCTCTCCTGCCTCCTTTCCATCCTGTTGCTCCTGGCCGCCTGCCGGGAGCCGTCTTCCGTAGAGCAGTTCATAGCCGCCCCCGGGCCCTATGAATTTCAGGTAGAGATGCGGGACACCACCGTTTTGTACGATTTCTCGTTCTATACGCGCCTGGACGGCTACCCTTCCGAGTTGCAGGAAGCGCAGGAGCTGCCGCTCCGTATCACATGGATCTCCCCTTCGGGAAAGACCTATACGGAGAATGTCTATATGCCTTTGACGGGACGTTCCTCCCTGTTTTCCCGCCAGGTGCTCCAGCCTTACCGGGCCAATGTCCAGCCTGTCCAACCCGGCCTGTGGACCTTGATGGTAACCGTTCCATATTCCGACGGCCGGGAGATCCTTCGCGGCCTGGGACTCACCGTTTCACAGCATTACAAATAATGGGACACGGGAAACTACGCAAATTTGCCGAAAATGAGACCTTCCGCTGTCTTTTGCAGCCGGATGCGTCACAGGTGCTCGCCAAGGAGACGGGTTCCCGGGAGCTGAAGCTCCGGAACCATGCCATCAAAGGCCGATGGGGGGAGGAAATGTTCGGCAATGACCATCCCATCGTTCTGGAACTGGGCTGCGGCAAGGGAGAATACACCATTGCCCTGGCCGAAAAGCATCCGGAAATCAATTACATCGGCGTGGATATCAAAGGTGCGCGTCTTTGGAAAGGCGCCAAATACGCTACGGAAAACGCCCTTCCCAACGTGGCCTTCCTGCGTACGCGCATAGAGTTCATAGAGGCGTTCTTCGGCCCCGGGGAGGTGAGCGAAATCTGGCTCACTTTCTCCGACCCGCAGCTCCGGGGCAGCGAAAACAGCCGGCTTTCCTCGCCCCTTTTCCTGGAGCGTTACCGCAAATTCCTAAAGCCCGGTGGTATAGTTCATCTCAAAACAGACTCCCGCTTCCTCTACGAATACACTCAGGCCGTCTGTAGGGTGAATAGTCTTACCATACTAGCCTCTGGTACAGATATTTATCATCAGGGCGTCATGCCCGGCCCCGACCGGGCATCTGAGACCCCCGATCAAGTCGGGGGTGACGGTTGGGCGGCTGTTACTCAGGTGCAGACTTTCTATGAGAAGATGTTCCTGGAGATGGGGCTGCCTATAACCTACATGGCTTTCTGTATTGAGCATGAGGGCCCCTACGCATTTCCGGGGGAGGCTTTTGATCATGACTACTGGCTGGAGGCCGAAGGTCCCCGCCGCAGCTTCTCTCACCAGCCCAACAAGAAGGGCTGAATAAAAAATTTTAAAAATATCTTGCATTCTCAAGATTTCTTTGTAACTTGCACTCGAATTTGGTTGTGCAAAGCAGTGAAACTTTACCGTAATAACCAGCAGCAGGAGCAGCAGTCCCAGAACCAGCAGGTCCCGGGTGCTTCTTGTTGCGTATAATTCCAGCCGTATGCGGCACAGTTTAAAAGAGGCAAATATTTAACTTATACAGAGGCTGGTCCCGAGGGGATCAGCCTCTTTTTTTGTGAAGGTTATAAAACAACTAATATTTATGGTTATGGACAGATTTGATTTGGTAAAGGAATCCTTCGAACGGAAGGTGGTTCCGGCAGAAGTCCCCGCAGGTAAGACTTCCGATTATTTCGGTGAACTGGTGTTCGACCGCAAGAAGATGTGCAAGTATCTGGATGCCGACAGCCTCCAGGCCCTGCTTGCCTGCATCGAGGGTGGCAAGCCCCTTGACCGCAAAACGGCCGACGGCGTGGCCCGCGGCATGAAGGAATGGGCTATGGAGCATGGTGTAACCCATGTTACCCACTGGTTCCAGCCCCTCACCGAAGGTACGGCCGAAAAGCATGACTCGCTCATTGACTACGACGGAAAGGGCGGCGTTATTGAGACTTTTGACGGAAAGATGCTGGCCCAGCAGGAACCCGATGCTTCGTCCTTCCCCAGCGGCGGTATCCGCGCCACTTTCGAGGCCCGCGGTTACACAGCCTGGGATCCTACCTCCCCGGTGTTCATCCTGGATGATACGCTCTGTATCCCTACCGTTTTCATTTCCTATACCGGCGAGGCCCTGGATTACAAGACCCCGCTCAAGAAGGCCCTCAAAGCCGTCAGCGATGCGGCTGTACCGGTCTGCAAGCTTTTCGACCCTTCCGTTACCAAAGTCTATTCTTACCTGGGTTGGGAGCAGGAGTATTTCCTGGTGGACGAGTCGCTGTATGCTGCCCGTACGGATCTCATGATCACCGGACGCACCCTCTTCGGCCACAATTCTTCCAAGAACCAGCAGCTGGACGACCATTATTTCGGCGCCATTCCTTCCCGTGTGGCAGCCTTTATGCGGGACCTGGAGGTTGCCGGTCACAAGCTGGGCATTCCGCTCAAGACCCGTCACAACGAGGTGGCTCCCAACCAGTTTGAGCTGGCTCCCATCTACGGAGAAACCAACCTGTCCAATGACCAGAACCAGATAGTGATGAACCTCATGTCCAAGATTGCCCGCAAGCATGGTTTTGTGGTGCTCCTGCATGAGAAGCCTTTTGATGGTGTAAACGGTTCAGGTAAGCACAACAACTGGTCCCTGGGAACGGACAAGGGTACGCAGCTGCTGGCTCCCGGCAAGGATGCCAAGGGTAACCTCCAGTTCGTCACCTTCTTCGTGAATGTGCTGGCGGCCGTGCAGAAGCACAACGCCTTGCTCAAGGCCTCCATCGCCAGCGCCACCAACGCGCACCGCCTGGGCGCCAACGAGGCTCCGCCCGCAATTGTATCGGCCTTCCTGGGTCGCACCATGACGGAAGTGCTGCACAAGCTCCTGGAAGTCCCGTCCGACACACCCATTGAGATAGCCGGCAAGAAGGGCAAGAGCGTGGGTCTGGTGGAGATTCCGGAAATCTTCGTGGACAACACGGACCGCAACCGTACTTCCCCGTTCGCCTTCACCGGTAACCGC
>JAIKYL010000227.1 GCA_024683255.1 Bacteroidales bacterium
CCCAGGCCCTTACGGGAATGGATTTCCTGGGTTACAACGCCGTCGGCTGCAGCATAGACGGGTTCGCCCTGGGGCGCAATGAGGTCAATGCCCTCGTGCTGCATCTCCAGTTTGTGGATGGGGTTGTGCTTGAGACCCACCGAGGCGCCGGTCTGAACATAGGACATGCCCTGAAGCGGCAGGGAAAGCGGCGGGATGCTGTCCCGCTGTTCCAGCAGGCGGAAGATCTCCCGGAAATTGTCGTCCACGTTGCCGGCCATGAGCATGAGGCTCTCTGCCGTGGAGGCGGCCGATGAAAGATAGAAACTCTCTGAAAGTGAGTCGCTTCCGGGAATCATATCAACGGCGGAAACAGCGTCCATGGACGGAGCGTCCGTCTCGAACAGTTCCTTGTAAATAGCTTCGTCCTTTTCCATGAGCCCGTCCACCACATCGGCAATGAGCGCCTCTTTTTGGGTAAGGTTCCCGTAGAGCTGCCGATAAAGGCGGTTCTCCCGTTCCAGCCGGCGTTCCTCCTCCGTGGAGAAGAACAGGGCGAAGACAATGTAGAAGACGATGGACAGCGAAACCGTTGCCACCAGATAGCGGAGCAATCCGCCCAGGAACCTTCTTATGCGACTGCCCTTTTTCATTTGCCTTCGGGTTTACGGACCATTTCCATATAATCCTTGGACGGGATGTCCAGGTCCATGTAGAGGGCCGGATTCACGTAATCCTTGCGGTAGATGATCTCATAGTGCAGGTGGGGACCGGTGACGCGGCCGCTCCGGCCGGTGAGGCCGATGCAGTCTCCCCGCGAAACCTTCTGCCCCTCTTCCACATCTATCCGGGACATGTGCGCATAGCGGGACACATAGCCGAAGCCATGGTCGATCTCTACATGGTTGCCATAGCCCTTTCCTTCGTGG
This sequence comes from Bacteroidales bacterium, assembly GCA_024683255.1. Next base: position 909 of record JAIKYL010000227.1, read on the forward strand.
GCGGCCTTGATAACCGTGCCGTCGCCCACCGCGTAGATGGGATTGCCCGGGTCGCAGGCGAAGTCCATGCCGGTGTGCCGTTTGCCGATGCCCAGGATGGGGTCTGCCCGGTAGCCGAAGGGGCTGGACATCCGGTAAGTAGTGGGGTCTGTGTTGATGGGGGAGATGGCGGGGATGTGGGCGGCCATATCGCCGGCCGTGCGCTGTACGGCGGCCACGTCGTCAAAGGACTTGGACTGGATATAGGCCCGTTTTTCCATCACGTCCACCCGCTTTACAATGTAATGCAGGGCCGTTCCTTCCAGGTCTGCATAGCGGTTGGCTCCGCCAAGGCCCGCCTGGCGCACCGCCTGCGGAATCTCGTCCAGGCCATAGACGGAACGGTAGATCCTGTCGTCCCGGATTTCCAGCATGGCCAGCCTTTCGTCCTGCTGGTCCAGCTGCTGGGAGAGGCGGTCTATGCGGGAACTCCAATCGGCATTCTGTCGCTTTAGGATGGAGGTTTTGGGCAGGTCCAGCCCCAGCACATTCACGTAAAACCACATGTAGAACAGGAACAGCAGAATCCCGGAAACCACTACGGCCAGGATCTTCCAGCCCCAGTAGCGGGGCTCTTCCTTGAGCTCCGCCATAAGGGTTTCCGGATTGAGAATATATTGCCTGATCCTTGACATGGACTGCAAATATACGCAAAATTCCCGAACCGGGCTCTATTTCACCATTCCCCGAAAAATGCTTATCTTTGTAGGCTATAATGAATATTAGGATATTAACTATATGACAGCAAAAGAAATTCGCCAGAAGTATCTGGACTTCTTCGCATCCAAGGGGCACACCGTGGTGCCTTCCGCGCCTATGGTCATCAAGAACGACCCGACGCTCATGTTCACCAACGCCGGCATGAACCAGTTCAAGGACATTTTCCTTGGCAACAGCGCCCCCAAGTTCCCCCGCGCGGCCGACAGCCAGAAGTGTCTGAGGGTGAGCGGTAAGCACAACGACCTGGAGGCGGTGGGCCACGATGGCCGTCACCACACCATGTTCGAGATGCTGGGCAACTGGAGCTTTGGCGACTACTTCAAGAAAGAAGCCATCGACTGGGCCTGGGAGCTGCTCACGGAGGTGTACAAGATTGACAAGACCAAGCTGTACGCCACGGTCTTTGAGGGCAGTGAGGAAGACGGGACCACCCTGGATACCGAAGCCCAGTCGGCCTGGCTCAAGCACCTTCCCGCAGACCACGTGCTCACCGGCAACAAGCACGACAATTTCTGGGAAATGGGCGATACCGGCCCCTGCGGCCCCTGCAGCGAGATCCACATCGATCTCCGCAGTGACGAGGAGATTGCCAAAATCCCCGGCCGGGAACTGGTGAATACGGACAACGACGAAGTCATTGAGATCTGGAACCTGGTGTTCATGCAGTTCGAGCGTAAGGCCGACGGTCACCTGGAGCCGCTGCCCGCCAAGAACATTGATACCGGTATGGGCTTCGAGCGCCTCTGCATGATCCTGCAGGGCAAGAAGTCCAATTATGAGACCGACGTCTTCAGCGGCCTCATCGGCCGGGTGGAGGAATTCTCCGGGCACAAGTATGCCGAGGGTGGCAACGTGGAAGTGGCCATGCGCGTTATTGCCGACCACGTTCGCGCCATTGCCTTCTCCATTGCCGACGGTCAGCTGCCCTCCAACGTGAAGGCCGGTTATGTGATCCGCCGCATCCTTCGCCGTGCCGTCCGTTACGGCTACACCTTCCTGGGCTTCACGGAGCCCTTCCTGTGCCGCCTGATCCCTCAGCTGGTGGCCGATATGGGAGATGCCTATCCGGAACTCAAGGCCCAGCAGCCGCTCATCCAGAACGTGATCAAGGAGGAAGAAAACGCCTTCCTGCGTACCCTGGACCGCGGTATCCGCATGCTGGAGGACAACATGAACAAGAATGCCGCCACCAAGATGGTCTCCGGTGTGGATGCCTTCGTACTGTACGACACCTACGGCTTCCCCATTGACCTTACGGAGCTCATTGCGGCCGAAAAAGGCTACAAGGTGGACCTGGAAAGCTTCAATGTGGAGCTCCAGAAGCAGAAGGAGCGCGCCCGCAGCGCCACCGCCAACGAATTCGGCGACTGGATGGTCTTCAGCGAGGCCGATGTGGTCTTTGAAGGCTATGACACCCTTCGAACGGAAGGTGCCCGTCTGCTCAAGCAGCGCACCGTAAAGCAGAAGAACAAGGAACTGTTCCAGCTGGTCTTCGACCACACGCCGTTCTATGCCGAAATGGGTGGCCAGGTGGGCGACACCGGCTATATCGAGGGCGAAAACGGTGAGCGGATCCAGATTCTGAACACGGTGAAGGAGAACAATCTCACCATTCACCTGGCCGAAAGGCTTCCTTCCCGAAGCACCCAGACCTTTACCCTGGTGGTGGACAATGTCCGCCGCCGTCACATCCAGAACAACCATACCGCCACGCACCTGCTCCATCAGGCCCTCCGCGTTGTCCTGGGCACCCATGTGGAGCAGAAAGGTTCCTTCGTGGGACCGGACTATTTCCGCTTTGACTTCTCCCACTTCCAGAAGATGAGCGACGAGGAGCTGCGCAACGTGGAAATCCGCGTGAACCAGCTCATCCGTTCGGACTTCCCGCTCTGCGAGAAGCGCGACGCCAGCATGGCCGAAGCCAAGGCCATGGGCGCCATGGCCCTCTTCGGCGAGAAATACGGAGATGTGGTGAGGGTGGTCCGCTTTGGTGACTCTGTGGAGCTCTGCGGCGGTACGCACACCTCCAGCACGGGTACCATCGGCCTGTTCAAGATTGTGTCGGAAAGCGCCGTGGCTGCCGGCGTACGCCGTATAGAGGCCGTTACGGGCGCACAGGCCGTGGAAAGCGTCCATCACATGGAAGACCTCCTGCGGGGCCTTAAGAACCTCATGAACAACGCTCCGGACCTGCAGGGCGCCATTGAAAAGCTGGTGGCCGAGAATGCCGAGGCCCGCAAGCAGCTGGAGGCTGTAGCCAATGAGAAGGCTGCAGCCCTGGCCGAAAAGCTGGAAGCCCGTGCCGAAGAGATGAATGGTGTAAAGGTGGTCCGCTTCGATTCTTCCGTGGATCCGGCCATCGTCCGCAATGTGGCCCTGTTGTTGCAGAAGAAAACTACCAACCTGGTGCTGGCCGGTGCTTATGCCTATGACGGCAAGCCCAACTTGGTGCTCATGTATTCCAACGACCTGGTGGCCAAGGGCCGCAATGCCGGAAAGGATATCCGCGAGGCGGCCAAGTTCATCCAGGGCGGCGGTGGCGGCCAGCCCGGCCTGGCAACAGCCGGCGGACGCCTCCTGGAAGGCCTTCCCGCCGCACTTGACAAATTAGTAGAAATCGCCACTGCATAAGATGAATAATACCTCCAAAGCCAAATCGAAGGACCCAGGCGCTCTGCAGAGCGCCCGGCCGGAGGCCGCGGGGGATAATAGGGGGCAGAGCCCCCTCAAGATAGTGGGCGTCAGCCTTGTGTGGCAGCGTTAGCATGTGGGATAGATGAGGAAATTGGACAGGTTTATACTCAAATCGTTTGTGGGACCGTTCTTTGCGATCCTGCTCATTGTGGTATTTATCCTGGCCATGCAGTTTCTGTGGCTGTATATAGACGAGCTGGTGGGAAAGGGCCTGGAATTCCGGGTTATCATGGAATTCCTCATGTGGGGCAGTATCCAGACCTTGCCGCTTGCCTTGCCGCTTGCTACCCTGCTGTCTTCCATGATGACTTTGGGTGGCATGGGAGAGAACTTCGAGCTAACAGCCATCAAGGCTTCCGGCATTTCCCTGGCCCGTGTGCTGGCTCCCATGTTTGCGGTGGGTCTTCTGATAACGATTGGCGCCTACTTCGTGGGAGACCGGCTGGTCCCTTATTCCATCAACCAGATCTACACCATGCGGGACGACATAGGTCGTACCAAGAGTGAGATCAAAATCCCCACCGGAACATTCTACGACGGCATTGACGGGTATATCCTTCGGGTGGACAAGCGGGACAAGAAGACCGGGATGATGTACAACATCCAGGTGTACGACCATTCGGCCGAAAGGGGCAATACGCGGCTCTCGGTGGCCGACAGCGGCCTCCTGAAGATGTCCAAATCCAAGGATTATCTCACCTTCCAACTGTTCAATGGTACCAGCTACCAAGAAGAGAATACCCGCCGGTATCAGGACACCACCCTGGCCATGCGACGCATTCATTTCCGTCGGCAGGAACTGGTGATTCCGCTGGAAAACTACTCCTATCATCAGTCCGATTCGGCCCGTTTCGGCGAGCAGGTGAGGTCCATGCAGCTCAAAGATTTGCGCCAAGGCAGGGACTCCCTGTCCCGCTTGAACGAAGAGGGTATTAGGAAGCGTGTCTATCAGTTCCTCCATTCCACCGGACTGGATTACCGCCGTCAGCTGGATTCCACCTGGCGGGAAAAGGAAGAAAAAGGCGTTATGGAGCCGCTTGGAGACTCCCAATGGAAAACACCCCGGGAAAAGCGCACCGCTTTTGAGAATGCCCAGAGGGATGCCGCCTCATATGAGCAGATAGCCCGTAACCAGATGATGGAGTCACACGACTACATCCGTCTCATCTACCGGACCGATGTGGAAATCTGGAAGAAATTCGCCCAGGCGCTGGCCTGCCTGCTGCTGTTCTTTATCGGCGCGCCCATCGGCGCCATTATCAAAAAGGGCGGTTTGGGTACGCCGGCGGTTATTTCCATGCTGTTCTTCATCCTGTACTGGGTGGTGGATATCATGGGCGAGCGTCTGGCAAACAACGGTGCCACATCGGCCTTTATCGGCAAATTTGCATCGGCCTTTGTGCTGGCGCCCATCGGGACGTTCCTTACGATAAAGGCAATTCAGGACTCCAGCATCATTAATGTGGACCTGTTCAAGAGCGGTTTCCGCCGGGTCAAGAGTAAATTCTTCCGTATGTTCAGAAAAACCAGGATTGTCTATATGGGCACTCCGGAATTCTCCGTGGGTCCGCTGGATGCCCTCATCCGTAATGGCTACAAAGTGGTGGGCGTGGTTACCGTCCCCGACAAACCGTCAGGCCGCGGGCTCAAGATGAACGAGAGCGCTGTTAAGAAATACGCTGTGGAGAAAGGCCTGCCGTTGCTGCAGCCGGAGAAACTCAGGGACGAACAGTTCCTGATGGATCTGTCCTCCTGGAAGGCCGATCTGTTTGTGGTGGTGGGCTTCCGGATGCTGCCGGAGGCGGTGTGGGGCATGCCCAAACGCGGCACCTTCAACCTGCACGCCGCTCTGCTGCCGCAGTACCGCGGTGCCGCCCCCATCAACTGGGCCGTGATTAATGGGGAAAACATTACCGGCGTTACCACCTTCATGATTGACAAGAAGATTGATACGGGCGGAATTATTCTCCGTTCGGAATGTCGTGTAGAACCCACGGATACGGCCGGAACCCTGCACGACAAGCTCATGGAGCTGGGTTCGCAGCTGGTGCTGGAAACGGTGGAAGGCCTGGTGCAGGACAATGTGGAGCTGCGTGTGCAGAGAAGTTTCATCCAGGGTTCCGAGCTGCTCCATCCGGCCCCCAAGCTTACCCGGGAACTGCAACATATAGATTGGGACGATACCACCAAGCATGTCTACAACCTTATCCGTGGCCTGTCGCCGTATCCCTGCGCATTTACGGAACTGGTGCCGAGGGAGATTGCCGGTCAAGCCGGCAAAGACGAAAGTGTCAAGCCTGGCAATGACGAGGGCGTCAAGCCCGGCTCCAACGAGGGCGTCATGCAGCTTAAGGTTTACTTCGGTGAAATGCGCACAGACCTGCACGCCGCACCCGGAACCGTTCTTTCCGACGGCAAGACGTATTTTGCCATTGCAACGGCCGACGGTGCCATTGCCATTACAGACCTGCAGCTCGCCGGCAAGAAGCGTATGGACGTGAAGTCCTTCCTACTGGGCTTCCGTAATCCGGAATCTTATAAGGCCACCCAGGGCACGTCCAAAGCCGAAATCGCCAAAGCCGCTCCCAAGGAAGATGAATAACATCGTCATTCTGTGTAACGGGGCTTTCCCCACGGAGCCGTATCCGCTGTTTTTGCTGGATTCGGCCGATTCGGTTGTGTGCTGCGACGGTGCGCTGGAGAAGCTTTTGGCTTATAATCCATCGGCCCGGCCTGCGGTGGTAATCGGCGACATGGATTCCCTTCCGGTCTCTTTGCGAGAACAATATGCTTCGCTGGTGGTCAAAGTGGAAGAGCAGGAATTCAACGACCAGACCAAGGCCATGCGCTATGTGCTGGAGCATTACCCGGAAGCCACGGACATCACCATCCTGGGCGCCACCGGCCTCCGGGAAGACCATACTATCGGCAACCTGGGCCTTCTGATGGAGTATACGCGTCTCTTTGACCTTGGCGAGCGGAGGGTATCGGCCGTGTCCGACTACGGAACCGCCTTTGCCATAACAGATTCCTGCGACCTCCATCTGGGAGAAGGCCGCAGGATATCCCTTTTCTCTGCCGATAATTCTTTACGTATTACTTCCCAGGGCCTTCAGTGGCCGCTGGACGACGTGGTCTTTGACGCCTGGTGGAAAGCCACCCTCAACCGTACCACGGAACCCATCGTTTCCCTCCACTTCAATCATCCCTCATCGGCCCTGGTGCTGGTGGATTAGCCTGGCTTCGTCCCGGGTTTATCCGTTGAACGGAAATAGTTGATTATTATTCGATTATGCGAATCTGCCCGTATTATTTTCTCGGGCGGATTAATGTATGTGATTGATTCTGAGTTGTTTCTGTTTTGCGGTAAAAGTAAACGTTTCTTCTTCTTTTTTTTGGATAAAAATCCCGACATTTGCGGTGGGCACCCTATCGGCCAAAACCAATCAAGTGCGCGTAATGAAGAGTCGGGATTTCGCCAGAGACATACTCACCCACTGTTATCAAAGGACCGCCGATAACGGTGTCCTGTTCTATTCCTACAGTGATTATCTGGAGTACTTTACCCTGTATAGTATACTGGCGAGGAAATATGGTATTCGGGTATGGGAAATATGCCTGATGCCGGATCATGTCCATGACGCCATATCGGCACGGACGAGGAATCAGCGAAAGGATTTCAAATGGGAATTCAACACCCGGTTCTCCCAGCAGTATAACAAACGTTGCGGGTTGAGCGGCCCTCTGCTGGAGAGCCCTTATGGCAGGGCTGTGAAAAATGGGGCAAAGAAAGCGCGGACTAACATCATCTACATCGCTAACAATCCGGTAGAGAGACAGTTGGTTGCCAAGGCCGAGGAGTACCGCTGGAACTTCCTCTCGTATGCAGAAAGTGACCATCCGTTCTCAGAGAAACTGGTTCTCCGGAGAGCCCGCCTGCCTCTGCAACGGGCCGTCAAGGAAGTGAAGTCGCAATATGACAGGGGTAACCCTCTCAATTATGCCATGTTACAGAGAATGTTCAGCAAACTGAACAGAAAGGAAAGTCAGCAATTGACAGACTTTATTGTAAGCACATACAATGTCATAGACTATTCCGGAACATTGGAACTGTTTGATGGCAGCTACGGGGCGCTCCTTATGGCCGCACATTCTACAACCGGCAGTGAGTACGACATTAATGAATCCTTTCTGGGAAAAACCGACAAACCTTTTGCCACCATGAGCCGGATCCTGCTGGAAGAGGCGCATCTGGAAGACATTCACGACTTCCTTTCCTGGACTCCGTCGCAGCGGTATGAATTATTTCTCCTTCTCCGCAGGCATATGGATGTAATGGGAGAGCAAATAGCCAAATTCTTGCACCTAAAGATAAAGAAGGGGGAGGACAGAACACCCCCACCATTTTGGCCGTTGAATGGAAACGATTGATTATCGGCCGATTATGCTAATCCGTCTGGTTTATAATTCCAGGCGGATTTGCGTAAGTGATTGAAATATAGCCGATTCCGTTCAACGGTCTCAGAGGATAAACGAAGGCCTGCCCCTGCAGCTACTGCTGGAAGTTGCG
>JAIKYL010000021.1 GCA_024683255.1 Bacteroidales bacterium
GGCTGCTTCCCGGAAGTCTGGATCAATCCGGCCGATGAACCCATGATCGCCTCCGGCCGCAATCCCTACAAGGGAGAAATCCACCATCTGCAGGACGGAGAGATCATTGACCTGGGAGGCCGTCAGATAGAGGTCCTCTACACCCCGGGTCACACCTCCGGCTCCACCACCTTCTTTGACAAGGAGCATCACTATGGCTTTAGCGGGGACGCCTTCGGCTCTACCAATCTGCTGCTGTTTGCCGGCACCTTCAAGGGATTGATCAATACATGCGCCCGCACTGCGGAGTTTATGCAGAAATACGGCATTGAAAAGCTTTATCCAGGCCACTACCACGGAGACAATCCGGAAACCCTCCAAAGGGTTCTGGACGAGAAAAAGATGTCCGAGGAAGTCCTCTCCGGCAAGCGCAAAGGTACGCCGGACACTGCCAGCGGCCTAAACCGTTCCATCACGGACTTCGGTGTCACCATCCGCTACAACGACCCTCAGGCGCTGCAGTAGTTTGCAAAAGCGCGGGAAAAAGGGTAAATTTGAGCCGTGGAAAGCGACTACATATGGGACCCGTTGCGGAGAAAGAGCGTACGCAACACGCCGGAGGAGCAGGTGAGGCAATGGTTCATTTCCGTGCTGCACGAAGGCATGGGGGTGCCGGAGCATATGATGGGGAGTGAGGTGGCCCTCAAGCACGGTGCCAAGGAATACCGGGCCGATATAGTAGTCTATGACCACAGCGCCGCCCCCATAATGGTGGTGGAGTGCAAAAGGCCGGAAGTGGAGTTGGACCAGCAGGTGGTGGACCAGGCTTTAAGATACAATAACGAACTGAATGTGAAATATATAGCCATCTCAAACGGCCTCAAGACCTTCATCTTCGAGCGCACCGTGGATGGCTGGGAATTCATGCAGAAAGCGCCTCTGTGGGAGGAGATGGCCGGTCAGGGCCGGCCATGACTTCATTCCCGGCGTGACCGGGAATCTCAAACGATAGAAATGACCATTACGGAAGGATTCTTAGATCATCCGGTCTTCAAACTGGTAAGCGACACGGCCAAGGAATTGGGCGTGCGCGCTTTCGTGATTGGGGGCTATGTGCGGGACTGCTTCCTGGGCCGTAACAATAAAGACATTGACATTGTGGTGGAGGGGAGCGGTATTGCCCTGGCTGAGGCCGTTGCCAAGAAGTGCAAGGCCAAGGTGAGCGTTTTCAAGAGCTTCGGCACCGCCATGCTCAAGTATCACGGCATGGAAGTGGAGTTTGTGGGTGCCCGGAAGGAAAGCTACAACCGGGATTCCCGAAAACCCATCGTGGAGGACGGGACCTTGGAAGAGGACCAGCTCAGAAGGGACTTTACCATCAATGCCATGGCTTTCAGTCTGCAGGAAGAGGACTTCGGCGCCCTGGTGGATCCGTTCGGGGGCATTCGGGACCTTTCCGCGGGTATTATCCGCACCCCGCTGGAGCCGCAGCAGACCTATTCCGACGATCCGCTCCGGATGCTCCGCGCCATCCGTTTTGCCGCACAGCTCAGCAAGCCGGAACAGGCATTTACCATAGTTCCGGAGAGCCTTCAGGCCATGAAGGAAATGGCTGGCAGGCTCCAGATCCTTTCCCGGGAACGCATAGTGGAAGAGGTTAACAAGATGCTGGTGACGGACCGGCCTTCCATGGCCTTTGAACTCATGGAAGATACCGGCCTTTTGCAGCAGTTCCTGCCGGAGGTTAGTCGCCTCAAAGGCGTGGAAACGGTTGACGGAAAGGGACATAAAGAGAACTTCACCCATAGCCTGCAGGTGCTGGACAATGTAGCTCTGGCAGAGAAGGAGGCGGGCCGGGAACCGGACGTATGGCTCCGTTGGGCCGCTCTCCTGCACGATATCGGCAAGCCTGCCAGCAAGCGCTATGTGGCGGGGCAGGGCTGGACCTTCCATGGACACGAGGTGGTGGGCGCCCGCATGATCCCCAAGATCTTCGAGCGGCTCCGTATGCCTCTGAACGAGAAAATGAAATATGTCCAGAAGCTGGTGAACCTGCACTTAAGGCCCATCGCGCTGGTGGACGATGAGGTAACGGACAGCGCCGTCCGTCGCCTCCTTTTCGATGCCGGCAACGATATAGAGGACCTCATGCTCCTTTGCAATGCCGACATTACTTCCAAGAATCCCGCAAAGGTGGCCCGCCTTCGCCAGAACTTTGAACAGGTGAAGGCCAAGATGGCCGAAGTGGAGGCCAAGGACGAGATCCGCAACTGGAAGAACCCCATCACCGGGGACTATGTCATGGAGGTCTTTGGCATTGAGCCGTGCAATACCATCGGCCAGCTTAAGGAAATGGTGAAAAATGCCATCCTGGACGGGGAAATTCCTTATACCTTTGAGGCTGCCGATAAATACATGCGCGAGCGTGCCGCAGAACTGGGCCTTAAACCCCATGATTGACAGGTACATAACTTACATCCGTGATGTCCGCCGCTACTCGCCCCGGACCCAGAAACTGTATGCCGATGCCCTGCATGACTTTGAGCAGTGGTGCGGGGGAGAACTTGACCTCATCCCGTCCCGCATAAGGGAGTATGAGGCGCATCTGATTGACATCGGCCTAAAGGCAAGGACCGTGCACCTTCACATGAGCGCCTTAAGCGGCCTTTGCAACTTCCTGGTGAAGACCGGGGAAATGAAATCCAATCCCGTCCGGACGGTACGCCGCCCCAAAATGGAGAAGCGCCTGCCGGAATACTACACGGAAAAGGCCATGGATGCCTATCTGGAGGCCACCCGGGCCGATGCAGGGCAGGACACACTGGACCTGCTGCTGCATCTGGGACCGAAGGACAAAACGGCCGTGGAACTGTACAGGCGAAGGCTCCACCGCCTCATTATTTCCATCCTGTACGGAACCGGCATCCGCCGGGCCGAGCTGATCGGCCTGAAAGTGGGCAGCATAGATTCCGCGCGCCATACGCTTCACGTGCGCGGAAAAGGAGATAAGATGAGAGAAATTCCCCTGATTCTTTCGTTAAGTCAGGAAATATCCTTATATTTACAAGCAGCTAGTTCGATGACCGGGGGTCCCAGACCCTCCGACGCACCGCTCCTGGTCACGGAAAAGGGGAGATCCCTGTATCCGGAATACGTAGACCGGGCGGTCAAGGCGGAGCTCCAGGGACGCGTCGGCATCACAGGGAGGAAATCCCCCCATGTGCTCAGGCATTCGCTCGCAACCGCCCTTCTGGACCAGGGAGCAGACCTGAACGCCATCAAGGAGATGCTGGGCCACGAGAGCCTCGCCGCCACGGAGGTCTATACCCACAATTCCATCGAACGGCTCAAGGCACAATACATTAACGCCCACCCAAGGGCAAAAAAACAAGACAGTCATGATTAACGTCAAGTCCCTTAAGTTCGATGCAGACGAGAAGCTGCTGGACTTTATCGAGAAGAAAGTTGGAAAGGTAGAGAAGTTCTTCGACAACCTGGGTGACATAGATGTCACGCTGTCCCTGCTTCCGGACGCAGAAAACAAGAGCGTAAAACTCCAGACCCGTTTCCCCGGGGAAGACCTTGTTATTGAGCGTCATGCCCGCACTTTTGAGGAAGCCGTAACGGATGCGGCCGATGCCCTCAAGGAGAAGATTGTCCGCTCCAAAGAGAAGAAGTTCTCCAAATAAGTGGCTGGCAAGTCCTACATAGAATTAGACCGACAGGTCAAAAACATTCTTGAAGATGTCCGTAGCGGCATCTTCAAGTCTGTTTATCTGCTCATGGGGGAGGAGCCCTATTATCCGGACCTGGTCTGCGACGCCATCATAGACAACTGCCTCCAGGAATGGGAAAAGGATTTCAATGAAACCGTCTGTTATGGCGGAGAGGTATCGGCCGATACGGTAATCACCGCCGCCCGCCGTTTCCCCATGATGGCGGAACGCCAGCTGGTGGTGGTGAAAGAGGCCCAGCAGATGAAGGGCCTGGAAGACCTGGCCATCTACTGCCAGCAGCCCCTGGACAGCACCGTGCTGGTGATCCTCATGCACGGGGCATCGGCCGATAAAAGGAAATCCCTGTACAAGACCGTCCTCAAGATGGGCGTGGTGGTAGAATCCACCGCTCTCAGGGACTATGAGATGCCGCAGTGGATCCAGGCCTATTACGAGGGCCGGGGACTTCGCATCCATCCGGAGGCGGCCGTCCTGCTGGCGGAATCGGTGGGCGCGGATTTGGGCAAGATTGCCGTGGAAACGGAAAAGATGCTCAAGAACCTGCCGGAGGGCGTACAGGAGGTCTCCGTGGCCGATGTGGAAAAGAATGTGGGCGTGAGCCGGCAGTTCAGCATTTTTGAACTCACCAAGTGTCTGAGTTACCGGGACGGTGCCCGTGCGCTCAAGATTGCCGCCCATATAGGGGAGGCTCCCCGTTTTGCCCTTCCCATGGCCGTGGCCCCGCTCTATACGCATTTCTACAGGATCCTGAAATATCATGCCCTCTTGCAGAAAGGCAGGCCGGCTCCGGCCGATGCCGCCAAGGCGCTGGGTGTGAATCCGTATTTCCTTAAAGAATACGATATGGCCGTTAGGAATTATCCCTTCCAGCGCTGCCAGGCCGTGATTTCCCTCCTTTGCGAGTATGACTATAAGGGAAAAGGCGGGGACGCCGGAGAGGCCACTCCCGCGGAGCTTCTCACGGAGTTGATCGTAAAAATATTGAATTTTTAACAATTTTTATTGCATTTCAATAAATTCTTATTATATTTGCAAAGAATTCCGGAATAAAGCGGAATGAAGATTGAACTATGGCAATCATTGAAGTAAAGAACGTAACAAAGACCTTCGGGGAAAAAGTGGCACTGGACAAGGTGTCGCTGGAGATCCCGGAAGGAAAGATCTTCGGCCTGCTGGGGCCGAACGGAGCGGGTAAGAGTACCCTCATCCGCATCATCAACCGTATTACCATCGCAACGGAAGGTCAGATCCTCTTCAACGGACACCCCATCACGGAAGAGGACGTTTCCCGCATCGGCTATCTGCCGGAGGAGCGTGGCCTGTACCGCAAGATGAAGGTAGGGGACCAGGCCATGTACCTGGCCCAGCTCAAGGGAATGAGCGCCTCGGAGGCGGCTGCAGAACTCAAGAAGTGGTTTGTCCGCTTCGGCATCCAGGACTGGTGGAACAAGAAGGTGGAGGAGCTTTCCAAGGGTATGGCCCAGAAACTCCAGTTCATCACCACCGTGGTGCATCGGCCTTCCCTCATGATCCTGGACGAACCTTTCTCCGGCTTTGACCCGGTGAACGCGGATCTTATCCGCAAGGAAATCCTCCGGCTCAAGGAAGAGGGCGCCACCGTGATCCTGTCCACCCACAACATGGAATCCGTAGAGGAGCTTTGTGACCAGATTGCTCTTATTAACAAGGCTAAGCTGGTTGTTACCGGCCCCACGGAGGAAATCCGCCGTCAGCACGGAGAGGACAACGTGGAAATTGAGTACACGGAAGACCTTACCCGCAAGACCATCGTCGTTCCCCGCGCCGATGTGAATGAAAAGCTGATGGGCTTCATCAATGCCGGCATCCGCATCAATTCCTTCAAGGAAGTGGTGCCGCGCATGAACGATATCTTTATTAAACTGGTAACGGAGGAGGAATAGGCTATGAACTTTAAGAAATTAGGAATAATAATTCAGCGTGAGTACCTTAACAAGGTAAAGAAGAAGAGTTTCCTCCTCATCACCTTCCTGGCTCCCGTATTCTTCGCCGCCATCTGCATCCTTCCCTCCGTCATTATGCTCAACACCAAGGAAGAGGCCAAGCAGGTGGGTGTGATTGACCGCTCCGGCATTGTCCTGCCTTACCTGGAGAGCAATGACGTGACCATTTTCAAGGATCTGGGCGCCAATGCCTCCCCGGAAGAGGTGAAGGCCGATTTTGGCGCTTCCGGCGTGGACGTGCTCCTCACCATCTCCGAACTGGACACCCTGGGACGGACCGTATCGGCCGACTGCTACAGCGAGAAGCCCCTGGGCATGGATACCGGTTCCATGATCGAAGGTCGGATCAATGACGCGGTGGAGGCGTACCGTATTGAATCCTATGGTATTGAGAATCTGGAGGAGATTATGGCGGGCGTGAAGTCCAACGTAAAGCTCCACAGCTATACCATTGACGAAAGCGGTAAGGAGAGCATCTCCGAAAGCGGCATCTACATGGCCATTTCCATGATTCTGGGCATTGCCATCTATATGTTCATCGCCCTATTCTCCGGCATGGTCATGAGTTCCGTCATTGAAGAGAAGAGCTCCCGTGTGGTGGAGGTCCTTGTGAGCTCCGTCAAGGCCAGTGAACTCATGTTCGGTAAAATCATCGGCGTAGCGCTGGTGGCCCTCACGCAGTTCCTGCTGTGGATAGTGCTCACCCTTCTGCTGGTTGGCGTTGCCATGGGCATCATGGGCAAGGACAAGATCATGGGTATTATGAACGACGACAGTACCACCCAGATGATGGAGCAGATGGCTTCCACCAGCGGTGTCCACCCTGGTGACATCGATCTGGAAAGCGCCCTGGCCGCCGCCACGGATACCACAGCCGTCGCTGCCGGTGAGCCTTCCGGCATGGAGGTGATCATGAGCACCCTGGGTAACATCAACCTGGGCCAGATTGCCATCGCCTTCCTGTTCTTCTTCGTCTTCGGCTACCTGCTGTATGCGTCGCTGTTTGCCGCCATCGGCTCTTCGGTGGAGAACGAGGGAGACAGCTCCCAGCTCCAGCTGCCGGTAACCATTCCGCTCATGCTGGGCTTCTTCGTGGCGCTGTACGCCTTCAAGGCACCGGACAGCCCGCTGGTGTTCTGGTTCTCCATGATTCCGTTCACCAGCCCCATCGTGATGCTGGCCCGCATCCCGTTTGGCGTGGCCACCTGGGAGCTGATCCTGTCCATCGTCCTGCTTGTGGGCACCTTCATCGCCTGCGCCTGGGCATCGGCCAAGATTTACAAGGTGGGCATCCTTATGTACGGTAAGAAATCAACGTTTAAAGATCTCTGGAAATGGCTAAAACAGAAGTAAAACAGTATTTGGGATATATTGCCTGGCTGCTTATTCTCGTCGGCGTATTCTTCGCCGTGAGGGCAGCCATGGCTCCCCGCGGGGAGGATATCTCCTGGCAGACTGTCAAGATGGACGGTCACCGCAGCGGTACCGAATGCATCACACAAGAGAATGTGAATACGGCGCTGGGCGTCTTTGAGGAGGACGGTTATCGTGCTCCCAACGGCGAGACCTTTGACGAGGATTCCCCGGTACCTCAGGTTGCCGAAATCCTCATGGAGGTACAGCCCCAGTTGGCTTACCTGAAGGAGGTGGTGGGGCACAGTGCCCGGATGATGGATAATGATCGCGTGCATGACATGCCCATATCCAACCTCTTTGTAGACGTGCTCCGGGACGCCGGCTCCAAGTATTTCAAGGTACCCATGGATTTTGCCATAACCAATTACGGAGGTATCCGGGTGCCCATGCCGGAAGGTGCCATTACCCTGGACGACATAGCTTCCATGTTCCCCTTCAAGAACTATATGTGTTATGCCAAGGTGAAGGGAAGTGAGTTAACGCGGTTGTTTGAACAGCTAGCGGAAACGGAAGAATTCCAGGCTATAAGTGGCGCCAGGGTAAAGGTGAAGGGACATAAACTGGAGAGCGCCCTCATTGGAGACAAACCCATTGATCCCAAGAAAGTCTACAATGTTACCACCATTGACTTTCTGCTGGATGGAGGAGACGGCATCCGTATCGGCGCCATGGCCCAGGACGTGAAACTTACCCGCGTACTGCTGAAGGATATCATGTTGGACTATATCCGGGACTGCGAATCCAAGGGCATTGTCATAGATTCCGCCTCGGATGGCAGAGTAATTATGGAGGACTAAGCCATGAAGACTTCAAATTTAGTAAAGATTGGACTCATTGTCCTCACTTGTTGCCTCGTGGGCTGGTGCCTTGGCATGGGTATCAAGAAGGCCCGGAATTCCAAGCCCGTCCTCACCATCGTGCATTCCAATGACACCCATAGCCAGATGGAGCCCATCCGCAGCGGCCCCGATGCCGGTTTGGGCGGCATCCTGGAGCGCGCTGCCTTTGTGGACAGCGTCCGCCGGGCCGACGGTCCGGAGAACGTGCTCTTCCTGCATGCCGGCGATTTCTGTCAGGGAACCACCTATTTCTCGGAATTCAGGGGAGCTGTGGAGGTTCAGGCCCTGAACGCCATGAATTACGATGCCATTACCCTGGGTAACCACGAGTTCGACAACGGCCTGGAGGGCCTTGGAGAAATGCTTTCCGGCGTTGTGCCTCCGGTAGTGGTCTGCAACTTTGACTTCTCTCCTTTCGAGGCCGGCAAGTATATCAAGCCGTACGTGATTGTGGAGAAGGCCGGACGCAAGATCGGCATCATCGGCGTGGTGTGCAGCCTTAAGTCGCTGGTCTCCGCTGAAACGGCGGACCGTCTGCCGGAGTACGACATGATTCCCACCGTGCAGAAATATGCCGATTTACTTCGTCCCCAGTGCGACCTGGTGATTGCCCTCACGCACATCGGCTATACGGAGCATTCGCCCGGTGACATGACGGATCCCAAGCTTTGCGCCGCCACCCGGAACATTGACCTGTTCGTGGGCGGACATTCCCACACCTATCTGGACGGGATTGCCTGGGAGGAGAATCTGGACGGGGTCAAGATCCCTATCGTCACCTCTTATGAGTGTGGCGCCTACGTGGGAGAGATGCACTGGAACAAGTAGCTAGTACTCTTCCGTCCGGTCCACCAGGTCCAGGATTTCCTCTCCGTAGCGTTTTAGCATGGCAAGGCCGAAGCCCGGTATATCCAGCAGTTCCATCTCCGAGATGGGGGCTGCATCGGCAATGGAGAGCAGGATTCTCTGGTGAAGGATGTGATAGGCCGGAACGTTTTGCTCCTGAGCCTTTTCCTTCCGCCACTGGATGAGCGCCTCTTCCAGGGCCGGATGAAGGTTCAGATAGTTGGCCCGGGGATCCTTTGCCGCGTAGCACACAAAGTTAACAGCCCGCCGGATATTGATTCCGCAATGCTGGATGGAATAGGACAATTCCCTGTAAAGGCCGTCCTCCCACTCAACGGGGGGACGGCGTTTTGTTACTTCCGGGAAGTCATAGTCGGAATGAAAGAAGAGATTGCCGCTTTCGTCTACTTGGATTTGTAATAACTGTTTCATGTCTCTTATGTTTTTTGCAAAGGAAAGAAGGCCGATCCGTGTTCGCAAAAAAAGAAACGTTTACTTTAAAAAACGGCTCCAGACTGTGCTGTGAGGCCGATATCCGGCCCGCTCATCGGCCAAAAACCCTGCAAAAAACTTTCACGGAACAAAAAAACGGCCCTGCAGAGAGCTGCAGAGCCGATAGGACTCAAAAAAGCTATACGGCAAATTACAGGATATTCATGGACTGCTCCCGGATTTTCTCCAGTTCGTCCTTCATCCGTACCACCAGCTGCTGGATGCCGGCGTGATTGGCTTTGGACCCGGTGGTGTTGATTTCCCGGCCCATCTCCTGGATGATGAATCCCAGTTTTTTGCCAGGATAGGGCTCCGAATCAATCACTTCCATGAAATATTTGCAATGCTGGCGCAGGCGTACCTTTTCTTCGTTGATGTCGTATTTCTCCAGATAGAAGATCATTTCCTGTTCCAGGCGTTCCGGATTGGGCTTGGCGGAGAGTTCGGCCAGGGCTTTGTCAAATTTCTCCCGTACGGTGGCAATGCGCTCTCCTTCAAGGGCTTCCACCTGTTCGTACAGTTTCAGGATGCCATTTACCCGGGATGTTACATCGGCATAAAGGGCCTTACCTTCATTCGCGCGATAGGCGCAGAGCTGATCCAGGGCGCTGTCCAGGGCGGCCGATACGGCGGGCCAGTCTTCCGGCCCTATCACATCTCCCTTCCGGGCGTCCACCACATCCGGGAGACGGAGGATGGCATTGGCCAGGACACTGCCCACGCCGGGATCCTTGAGGAAGGTTTTGGTCATGACCGTTTCTTCGTCCAGGGCTTTTACGGCGCTTTTCCAGTAGCTGTGGAAGACCTCCTGGTTCACGCTGTGGGCCGAATCCGAAGCGCCCGCCTCGAAAGTGAGATACAGATCTATGGTTCCGCGTACCAGCTTTTCTGCCAAACGCTTGCGCACTTCCAGGTCTTTGTCTTTGGGGAGGAGGGAACTTTTGAGGTTGATATCGGCACTCTTGCCGTTGAGGGAGCGGATCTCCAGGGTGATCTTTCCGCCAGCGATTTGGGCTTCGGCTTTGCCGTAGCCGGTCATGGACTGAATCATATATTGGGTTTTTGCTTTGCAAAGATAGTGAATTATTCCTAAATTTGTAAGATAGAAATAAACACCACATTCTGCCATATGAAAAAGACACTCATTTTAATGACTCTTGCAACCTTGTTATGCTCTTGCGGCGCTTCCCGTCCGGCCGAGGTACTGGATTCGGAACGATCCGTGGAAGTGGGTTATGGTAAGGAAGTTAAGCGCAATATGACCCAGCCGGTTTCCGTGGTGGATGCACCGGAGAACAATACTTACCGGAACATTTATGAGATGATTCAGGGCAAGTGCACAGGCGTTCAGGTTATGGGAGAAAAGATCATTATCCGGGGAGTCTCCACCCTCAATTCCTCCACGGATCCGCTTTTTGTGGTGGACGGACAGCCTGTTGCAAGCATTTCCCACATCAATCCCAATGACGTCAAGAGCATCAGCGTGCTCAAGGATTCCGCCGCTGCCATATACGGCAACCGTGGAGCCAATGGTGTGATAGTGATAACCCTCAAGTAACTAATATAATGATTGTCAAGTCTTTCCTGCTCAAGCAGGATACCATTAAATCCATTTCCGCCCTGTGTGGGAAGGATACGGTGGCCGTCATCCGGCCGGAGAAGAAAATCGAGAACATTTTGCGGGAAGCCGTTCGCAAAACCATCCGGGAAAAGAAATCGGCCCGGGAAGAGATGGACCAGGTGCGGGCCTATTTTACCACCCTGTCCGCTTCCGCTTCCTATCAGGAAAAGGCCTCGCAGATTCTCAATTCCATTGAGGGTTACCTGCGAGAGGGCATGTATGTCATCACGTCGGAAATCTCCATCCAGGACTATGTGCTGGCCCGCTGTGCCCGCCTGTGCGCAGAAGCCGTGAACGACAAGGTGAAGGGCGTCCTTATAGACGGCACGGAGCTCATGCTCTGCCATGCCGATGCAAAGGGCGTACAGCATTTCGACTGGGTGGAATCCCGTCAGCAGATCAAGGATCGTATTCCGGAGGAAGGCCCCGTGGTCATTCCCGGCGGCTATGGCCGTTTGGATTCCGGTTATGTGGTGCGTGTGGGTAAAGACGGCGCACACATGATGGCCTCCCTCATCGGCGCTACGCTCAAAGCTCAGAGCATCGTATTCTTCATCGAAGGACGCGGCATAGACGGCATTCCGGCCATGACTTATGACGAGGCGGCGCACTTCTGCTCATCGGCCCATGCCCCGTTTGCCTCCAGCGCCATCTGGCCCGCCAAGAACGGGGAAATCCCCATCCTGGTCAAGGACATTCAGGACAACAGCTTCGAGGGAACCATCATCTCCACCGGTTCGGCCCATAAGACGGATGTCATCTGGGATAAGGACCTCACCCTTGTAACCGTGTACGGTACGGGTCTGCTGGGCCGCGTGGGTATGTCTTCCTCCATTTTCTCCTGTCTGGCCAAGGCCGGCGTGAATGTGCGTTTCATCGCCCAGACCTCTTCCGAATACAGTATCAGTTTCGCCGTGCGCAATGCCGATAAGGAAACCACCCAGGAGGCACTCCGCGGCCTGTTCCAGGACAATCCGCTCCTTCCGCTGGACGACGTGGTGGTCCTTAATAAGGAAGTGGGCATCGTGACGGTGTTCGGCAGCCGCATGCGCAACCTTCCGGGCACTTCCGGCAAGGTGTTCGGCCTGCTGGGAGCAGCCGGTATCAACATCATCGCATCGGCCCAGGGCGGAGAAGAGTTAAGTATCTCCCTGGTGCTGGAAGAGCAGGATGTGGATAAGGCTGTGGATTTGCTAAAAGCTTAACGCTTGTAAATTTTGAAGCGCCAGGTGATGCCGATATCGAAGTTGTTCACGGCATCGTGGTTGTCCCGGAAATAGGCCGCGTGGATGCGCAGGTTCTCGTTTCCAAGAGGGAAATACTCCACACCGGCGCCCCCGTAGAAATAGTCGTTCCCGGCCGGGAGCGTAAGGTCATAGGAGATGCCGTCAATGTCCACGTTGGCGGCATCGTTCCGTTCATAGCCCACCTTGGTGCAGAGGTTCCATTTGCCCAGCGAAAGGATGGCTTTCACAATGACGGACCAGTCCGACAGCCAGTTCTTCTGCTGGAAGGAAGCGCGGTCTATGAGATCCAGATCCACCACCAGGGGGCCCAGGTCAAACTTGTTTCCCAGCACCAGATAGTTCATCTTGCGGGCATACATGTCTTCCACCAGATTGTAGCTCCAGATGGTCTTCCAGCGCGGCAGGATGTGTCCGTTCCAGTACAGGTTGTAGGAATAGGCGTTCTGCGTAACGGGGGAGATGGGGGAGGGAATGAACTGAACGGCAATGGACTGGCCCGGAGCCGGTGAATAGGCGGCGCTTACTCCGAAGGCGTAATACTGGTAAAGGTTGTTGGTAAAGGCGCCGTAGTAATAAACATCGATAGGGGCCGAATCAATCTCGTAGCCGCCAATCATGATGGGTTGTTTGCCAAAGGTGAAGGACCACTTGGGTGTAGCCTGCCATTTGAGCCACAGGAAGTCCGTGGCATTGAAGGGGTTGGTGTCCTCAATCTTTTTATTCAGGCGCTGCCGGATGCGGAAGGTAAGCTTGTCCGTCAATTGTCCCAGGATGTGCAGGTTAAGATAGTCGCCCTGAAAATGCGTACCGTAAACGCCTTCCCGCGTCTCTTGGTGAAAGGTGAAACGGGTGTCCACGGAGACTTCGTCTATATGCATCTGCTGGGCCGATGCCGCTACGCAGAGCAGCAGACCGGCAAGAAGGAGGGCAAGTCTTTTCATAGCTGAAGCAGCTCTGCCTACTTGATGATTCTTTCTTCCTTGAACACCTTGGTGAGGGCTTCCACGGCTCGGTCCACCTGCTCACGCGTGTGGGTGGCCATGAGGGAGAAGCGGATGAGGGTGTCCTGCGGGGCGCATGCGGGCGGAATCACGGAATTGATGAATACGCCTTCGTCAAAGGCCCGTTTGGTCACGATGAAAGTCTTCTCCAGGTCACGCACGTACAGCGGAATGATGGGGCTCTCCGTCTCACCAATCTCAAAACCGGCTTCCCTGAAGCGGCGCAGGGCATAATTGGTTACGTCCCAGAGCTTGGTGATGCGCTCCGGCTCCTTCTGGATAATGTGGAGGGCTTCCAGGGCCGATGCCGTTGCTGCGGGCGTATCCGAAGCCTGGAAAATATAGGTACGGGCGGTGTGGCGGAGCCAGTTGATGATGATCTTATCGGCCGCGATGAAACCGCCGATAGCCGCCAGGCTCTTGGAGAAGGTGCCCATGATGAGGTCCACCTCATTGGTGAGGCCGAAATGGTTGCACACGCCGCGGCCCTGTTTGCCGAAGACACCCAGGCCGTGGGCCTCGTCCACCATGATGTAGACGTTCTTGTACTTATGCTTGAGCTCTACGATTTCCGGAAGCTTTGCCA
>JAIKYL010000024.1 GCA_024683255.1 Bacteroidales bacterium
TTACAGCAAGGCAAAAATTGACGCCTTTGTTAAGGAGCACGCCTCTGAAACCGGTTTCTACTGCTGGGAACAGTACATCCTTGACGCCCAGCTGAAGGACGCCGTGGCTTACGCCCACGTGCACGGGGTTGCCCTTAAGGGGGACCTTCCCATTGGCGTCAGCCGCACCAGCGTGGACGCCTGGCAGCACCCGGAACTGTTCCATCTGGACAGCCAGGCCGGCGCACCGCCGGATGCCTTCTCCGCCGACGGCCAGAACTGGGGCTTCCCCACCTATAACTGGGAAAAGATGGCGGAAGACGGCTATGCCTGGTGGAAGGCCCGCATGGGTAAGATGAGCGAGTACTTCGATGCTTTCCGCATTGACCATATACTTGGTTTCTTCCGCATCTGGGAGATTCCTTCACAGTACAAGAGCGGCCTCATGGGCCACTTCTCCCCCGCCATGCCTTATCCGGAAGACGAGCTCAAGGCAATGGGCTTTGATCCCCGGAAGGGAGAGGGTACTGACGTCCTCTTCGTGGAGGATCCCCGCCAGAAGGGCTACTGGCATCCGCGCATATCGGCAAACAACACCAAGCTGTATGCGGAGCTTCCGGAATGGCAGCAGAAACGCTTCGACCAGCTGCATGAGGACTTCTTCTGGCGCCGCCACAACCAGTTCTGGAAAGACAGCGCAATGAAGAAGCTTCCCGCCCTTCTGCATTCCACCGGCATGCTTTGCTGCGGTGAAGACCTGGGCATGATTCCGCCCTGCGTACCGGAAGTCATGGAAGACCAGAACATCCTGAGCCTGGAGATCCAGCGCATGCCAAAGGACCCCAAGGACCTCTTTGCAAACCCGGACCAGTATCCTTACTGGTGCGTCTGCGCCACCGGCACGCACGACACCTCAACCCTCCGCGCATGGTGGGAGGAGGACCGCGCCGCCAGCCAGCGTTTCTACAACGAGATGCTGCACTGTGAGGGCGAGGCCCCGTATTTCTGCGAGCCCTGGCTGGCAGACCTTGTACTGGCCCAGCACCTCAAGTCCCCGGCCATGCTGGCAATCCTGCCCCTGCAGGACTGGCTGGCCACGGACGGCAACGTCCGTTACGGCGGAGACCCTGCCGAGGAGCGCATCAACGTCCCCGCAATCCCGCGTTACTACTGGCGCTACCGCATGCACTGCACGGTAGAAAGCCTCATTGCCAACGATGGTCTCTGCGGCCACATCCGTTCACTCATAGAGTCCGGCGCAAGGAACAAATAAATGAAGCAAGGGGAAGCAACGGTGGTGAAGAACGCCGGCAGCCATTATCTGCTGTCGGCGCTTCCGCTTTGGGACGTTTTCCCGGCCACCCTGCGCGGTAAAATCCGCCTCAAGGCCAGCGAAATCACCAATCCAATTGCCGTCGGTGACCGCGTCCGCTACTCCATCGAGGCCGATGGCTCCGCCACCATCACGGAAATCCTTCCCCGCGACAACTACGTCATCCGCCGCTCCACAAACCTGTCCCGTCAGGCGCACATCATAGCCGCCAACGTGGACAGGGCATACGTAATCGTCTCCCTCTATTTCCCGGAAGTGAAGCTTCCTTTCCTGGACCGTATCCTGGTGACCTGCGGGCTGTACGGCATACCGGCAACAATCGTCCTGTCCAAAGTGGACATGTACAGGGAGGAAGCGCCGGAGGCCATTGCCGCTTTCAGGGCCATTTACAGGAGTGCGGGGTATAAGGTTCTGGAGATATCGGTCCGTACCGGAGAGGGCGTAGAGGAGCTCCGGGAGGCGTGCAAAGGCAAAGTGAACCTCTTCTCCGGGGAATCCGGCGTTGGAAAATCGTCTCTTATCAAGGCACTGGACCCTTCGCTGGACCCCAAGATTGGGGCCATCTCAGCGGCGCATCTGCAGGGAAAGCACACTACATCTCTATATGAAATGTATCCCCTCGCAAGCGGCGGATATGTAATTGACTCCCCGGGAATCAGGGGCTTCGGCCTGGTGGACGTGGAAAAGGAAGAGATCTACAAGTACTTCCCCGAAATGCTCCGCGTTTCTGCCGATTGCCGCTTCACCCCCTGCACCCACACCCACGAACCCGGCTGCGCAGTAAAAGCCGCCGTAGACAGCGGAGAGATAGCCCCCGAACGCTACAACTCCTATCTTGGCATGTTGGAAGAGGATAAGAAATTCCGATGAAACTCCACCGGGAAATCCTCCGCCTCGCCGGCCCCAGCATCCTGGCAAACATCACCGTCCCCCTGGTGGGCATGGTGGACATAGCCATTGCAGGTCACCTGTCATCGAGCTTCGGCAGCGCCGCCCTCATTGGCGGCATCTCCGTTGGCACCATGCTCTTCGACCTCCTGTACTGGAATTTTGCATTTTTGCGTTCCGGCACCGGCGGCCTCACCGCCCAGGCGTATGGTGCTGGTGAAACCACTGGCCCCATCCTCCTCCGTGCCCTCCGCATCGCG
>JAIKYL010000031.1 GCA_024683255.1 Bacteroidales bacterium
CGGCTGATGAACGGGATGGTGCAGCCGTCGGCAAACAGTTCCGCGCAGTTTTCCACCTGCCAGGTCTGGATCTTGAGCAGGGCGGCGATGTGTTTGGTATAAATCTCTTTCATGGCCAGTTAATCCTGAGAAAAGTCCTTAAGCTCCTCGCGATAGGCCGAGAAAATCTGGGACTTGGAGAGGAAGCCCACGTAGGTGCGGTCCTCCTCCACCACGGGAAGGTTCCAGGCCCCGGTCTTCTCGAATTTGCGCATCACGGAATCCATGGGTTCCCCGGCATAAACATACTCCGGGGCCGATTTCATATAATTGTATACGTGCTTTTTATCGTAAAGCTCCGGCCGGAACATATCCCGGCGGATGTCCTCCAGGGAAACATAACCCTGGAAATGTCCGTGCGAATCCACCACGGGGAAAATGTTTCTATGGGAGCTGGAAACGGCCTCCACCAGTTCTCCCAGCGTGGCGTCTATGCGCACCGGCATAAAGTCCTTTTCCAGTAGGGAATCCGTCCTCAGGAGGGTGAGCACCGCCTGATCGGCTTCATGGGTAAGCAGTTCGCCCGATGCGGCAATACGCTTGGTATAGATGGAATACTTCTCGAAGATGCGGACAACGCCGAAGGAAATGGCCGATGTAAGGATAAGGGGCACCAGCAGCTGATAGCCGCCGCTGATTTCGGCAATAAGGAAGATGGCCGTGAGGGGCGCCTGCATCACACCCGCCATGAGGCCGGCCATGCCCACCAGCACAAAATTGGCCAGCGGAACGGTTCCGGGCCAGAGAAGGTTAAGGGTATCCGCCACCACGAAACCAGCCAGGGCTCCCACAAACAGCGTGGGGCCGAAGGTTCCGCCAACGCCACCTCCCGCATTGGTGAAGGTCATGGAAAAGACCTTGAGGAGCAGTACCAGCATGAAAAAGACCGGTACGGCCCACTCCCAGCGGAGGGCAAACGAAAGCGGGGTGGAGCCGCCGAAATCATCGGCCGTTCCCTGCAGCAGCGGAGAAAGGAAGTTATAGCCTTCGCCGTGCAGCGGGGGGAATAGGAAAATGAGGATACCCAACGACAGGGCCGATATTCCCCAGCGGAGCCAGGTATTCTTCACACGTCCCAGGCGGTCCTCCATGGACAGGGTGGTGCGGATGAAATACAGCGAACAGAAGCCGCAGAAGATGCCCAGGATAAGGTAAAACGGCACATTCCTCATGGAGAATTCCACCAGGGACGCCGCGAACTGTGTCTCCCGTCCCAGGCAGAGGTAACTCACCAGCGTGGCCGATACGGAACTGAGCAGCAGCGGCAGCATGCCCGTCATGGAAATGTTGAAAAGCAGGATTTCCAGGGTGAAAAGGACACCTGCCAACGGCGCATTGAAGATGCCCGCAACGGCACCGGCGGCTCCGCAACCCAAAAGCAAAGTCATGCCCCGATAGCTCATCCCACAGTATCGGCCCAGATTGGAACCGATGGCGGCTCCGGTATAGACGATGGGAGCCTCCGCACCCACGGAACCGCCGAAGCCGATGGTGAGGGCGCTGGTGACCAGGGAGGACCATACATTGTGCCGCTTGATCTTGGATTCATTCTTGGAAACGGCCTGCAGCACCTTGGTAACGCCATGGCCGATGTTATCCTTCACCAGATAGCGGACGATGAGCCCGCTAAGGAGCATACCCACACCAGGAAGGATGAGGAAAGGCCAGCTCATACCCGGGAACAGGGAACTGAGCCCGCCCTGGATGCCGTGGATGGCCAGCTTCAAGAGAACGGCGGCCAGACCGCACAGCAAACCGGTTACAACGGAAAGGACCAGCAGGCTGGTACGTTCCGGCAACCTACGCAAAAGGGCCCTCAGGGGGCCCCAAATGTATTTGATGCCACTGTAGTGCGCCATCTTTATTCGTCGTCCCCAGGGGTGGAGTACTGGGAGATATTGTCGTCCGGAAGAGTTTCTCCGGCAGCATCCGAGGCGTCTGCGCTGCCTCCGGCCACGGCCTCGTTCTCTGCATCTTCCTCTCCCTCCAGCCAGCGGGCCACGTCTTCCATATCGTCTGTCTTTACATTGATCTTTACCAGGTAGATGGCATCCAGGGTCTCCACGGTAACGGCATAGAACGACGTTCCATCCGGCTTGGGATACTTAACCAGATCTGTAAGATAGTCGCTGAATCCTTTGGGATACTTCTCAGCAAAGGCCGCCGCCAGGTCCGGATGCGTCCCCATCTTCTCAAAACTCACCACATGTCTTTTCTTGAGGTCTGCCATAGCTAGGTTTTCTTTGTACGTTTCTTTCTGCCTGCAATATTATGGAATTGTTTTGAACCTTGCAAGCGGTCGCCCGATTTTTTCGAGGAATTCTTGAAGAAATAGGATTTTTGCTGTTGTTTGCGCTCCGGATCGTGTTCGCAGAACACGGGTTTCATGTCCCTGGGATCCAGCCCGGTGTAAAACATAACCGAGGAAGTGGTCATGGGCGTGGGGGTGAAATCCTGCACCTGGTCCATCCAGATTCCCTTCAGGGCAGGATGGCAGGCCAGTTTTTCCATATCCTTGAGCGTACAGCCGGGATGGGAAGATATAAAATAGGGAACCAGGCCCACATGGGTGCCGGCTTCCCGGTTAATGCCGTCAAATTCCTTCCTCAAGCGCTCAAAAAGGCGGAAGGAGGGTTTGGCCATCTTCTGCAGCACATGGTCTTCCGTATGCTCCGGCGCCACTTTCAGCCGGCCGGAAGTATGGTCCAGTACCAGCGTCTTCAAGTAGGGCTTGGAACTGGGATCCACAAAGCCGTCCTCCGTAAGGAAGAGGTCGTATCTTATACCGCTGCCGATATAGCTGTGCCGGATGCCCTGGGTGGCATCGATGCGCCTGTAGAGCTCCATCAGCCGCGTATGGTCGCAGTTCAGGTTGGGGCAACGGGCAGGGAACAGGCAGCTGCGGCGTTTGCATTTGTCGCAGAGCTCCAGGTTCTTCCCGTGCATCCCGTACATGTTGGCCGTGGGAGCGCCCACGTCGGAAATGTTGCCCGCAAAGTCCGGCAGCTTATTGAGCGCCTTCACCTCCTTGAGGATGGAGGCCTCGCTGCGGCTCTGGATGAATTTGCCCTGATGGGCGGCTATGGTGCAGAAATTACAGCCGCCGAAGCAGCCCCGGTGTGTATTCACGGAAAACTTGATCATGTCATACGCCGGAATCCGCTTGCCTTTATACCGGGGATGCGGCAGTTTGGTAAACGGCAGGTCCCAGTAGCTGTCCATCTCTTCCTGCGTTGCCGGCGGATAAGGCGGATTGATCTGCACGTACCCTTCCCCCACCGGCTCTACGATGGTATCCGGGTGCATCATGTTGGCATGGGTCTCGATCCAGTGGAAATTCTCCGCAAATGCCCGCTTGTCTTTCTGGCATTCTTCAAAACTGTGAAGAACAAGCTTACCTGCGGGGGTAGAGGTCTCCAAACCGTCGCTGCGCGACCCCTCCCATTCCGCCGCCTCCGTACCGGAGACTGGCTCTGGGCCCCTCCCTCTTACGCGGCCGAGGGTGGCCACGGGTTTGGAGACCTCCACCCCCTCCGGACGCTTTCCCTTAACATAGAAGGCAATCTGGGGAATCTGGTGCATCCGGTGCTGGGACCAGCCTTTCTCTATGCCTTTTGTGAGCTCCAGCATCGGCCTTTCCCCCATGCCGTAGCAGAGATAATCAGCCCCGGAAGTATATAGTACAGAAGGCATCAGGCAGTCTTTCCAATAATCGTAATGCGTGAGGCGGCGGAGGGAGGCCTCTATACCGCCGATGACCACCGGCACGTCCGGGAAGAGCTTTTTGAGGATTTGGGTATAGACCGTGACAGCGTAGTCCGGACGGGCACCGGCCTTGCCGTCGGGAGTATAGGCATCGTCGTGCCTCAGGCGCTTGGAGGCGGTGTAATGGTTCACCATGGAATCCATGGCGCCGCTGTTAAGGGCAAAATACAACCTGGGCGTGCCCAGTTTACGGAAATCCCGCAAGTCGTCCCGCCAGTTAGGCTGCGGCACCACCGCCACGCGGTAGCCCCATTTCTGCAGCCAGCGGGCAATCACCGCCGTGCCGAAGGACGGATGGTCCACAAAGGCGTCCCCGCTGAAGAAGATCACATCAATGTAATCCCACCCCAGCGCCTGTACCTCCTTCACGGAGGTTGGGAACATATAATCGTTATTCGACATACAGCAACAGGCCCTTGAGGTACTCGCCTTCCGGGTGATAGATGTTCACAGGGTGGTCGGCGGGCTGGTTAAGGCGGTCCAGGATGCGGACACTGCGGCCGGTTTCCGCGGCGGCCGAGAAGACGGCCAGAGCAAAGGCCTCCTTGTCCACCACCTGCGAGCAACTGAAGGTGAACACGAAGCCGCCGGGCGCCACCTTGGAAATGGCGGCGGCATTGAGCCGCTGATAGGCCCGGAGGGCATTTTTGAGGGCGCCGCGGTGCTTGGCAAACGCCGGCGGATCCACAATCATGAGATCATATTTCCCTTCCGGAACGTCCCGGAGGAACTCCATGGCATCGGCACAATAGGATGTGTGCATTTCCGGAGCAAAGCCGTTCAGAGCCACATTGCGGTCCACCATGTCCATGGCCTTCTTGGAGCTGTCCACGGAGTCTACATGCACGGCTCCGTTGCCCAAAGCATAGATAGAGAATCCGCCGGTGTAGCAGAAGAGGTTAAGGACGTTGCGGCCTTTGGCCAGTGCACCCACCCGGAAGCGGTTTTCCCGCTGGTCCAGGAAGAAGCCGGTCTTCTGGCCTTCGGTCCAGTTCACCAGGAAACGATGGCCGTTTTCCAGGACCACCTGCTCGTCGTCGGAGAATCCGTCGGCCTTCCAGAGATAGCCGTCC
>JAIKYL010000093.1 GCA_024683255.1 Bacteroidales bacterium
ACTCAGCTTTACACAAGTAACTAAAGAGTAGATTTAAATCATGGCAAAAGAAGTATCCGGATTCATTAAGCTCCAGATCAAAGGCGGAGCAGCGAATCCTGCGCCCCCGGTAGGACCGGCTCTCGGTTCCAAGGGCCTCAACATCATGGACTTCTGCAAGCAGTTCAACGCCCGCACCCAGGATCAGGCCGGTAAGGTTCTCCCTGTGGTGATCACCGTGTACAGCGACAAGTCCTTCAGCTTTGAGGTCAAGCAGCCCCCGGTGGCCGTATCGCTCAAGGAAGCTGCCAAAATCAGCAAGGCTTCCGGCGAACCCAACCGTAAGAAGGTGGCTACCATCACCTGGAATCAGGTGAAGGAGATTGCCCAGTCCAAGATGCCCGACCTCAACGCTTTCACGCTGCGCAGCGCTATGAGCATGGTGGCCGGCACCGCCCGTTCCATGGGTATCAAGGTGGAAGGTGAAATGCCCGAGAATCTTTAAAATCACGCATGAATTATGAGTAAACTCACGAAAAACCAGAAAGCAGTTCTTGCCAAGTATGACAAGACCCAGGTTTATCCTCTTTCTGAGGCATGCGCGCTTCTGAAGGAGATCACCTACACCAAATTTGACGCTTCCGTAGAAATCACCACCAATCTGGGTGTGGACCCCCGTAAGGCCAACCAGATGATCCGTGGCGTTGTCACCCTCCCCAACGGTACCGGTAAGGTTACCCGCGTGCTGGTTCTGTGCACCCCGGACAAGGAAGCCGAAGCAAAGGAAGCCGGAGCCGACTATGTCGGTCTCGACGAATATATCACCAAGATCAAGGAAGGCTGGACCGACGTGGATGTGATCATCTGCACCCCGTCCGTGATGGCCAAGGTCGGCCAGATCGGCCGTATCCTCGGTCCCCGCGGCCTCATGCCTAACCCCAAGACCGGTACCGTTACCATGGAGATCGGCGCCGCCGTCAAGGATGTGAAGGGTGGTAAGATTGACTTCAAGGTGGACAAGACCGGTATTATCCATGCCGCTATCGGCAAGGCTTCCTTCTCTGCCCAGCAGATCGAGGAGAACGCCCGTGCCTTCGTCTCCGCCGTCCTCAAGCTCAAGCCCCAGACGCTGAAGGGTACCTATTTCAAGGGCTGCACCCTGTGCACCACCATGAGCCCCGCCGTGAAGGTGGACACCAAAGGCTTTACCGCTGAATAATCTGTAGGAGGAAAGAGATATGAAAAAAGAACTGAAAGCACAGGTTATCGAGGCCATCAAGGCCAACATGGCTCAGTACCCCAACTTCTACATCGTGAACATCGAGGGTCTCAACGCAGAACAGACTGCCACCCTCCGTCGTGATTGCTTCAACGATGGCATCAAGCTTACCGTTGTCAAGAACACCCTTCTCCACAAGGTGATCAAGGACGCCCAGAACGAAGAGATGGAAGCCCTTGTTCCCGCCCTGGAAGGCAACACCGCCCTCATGTACTGCGAAGCTCCGGCCGTTCCCGCCAAGCTCATCAAGAAGTACAACAAGGCCGGTAACGAAAAGCCCGCTCTCAAGGCTGCCTATGTGCAGGAGTGCGCTTTCGTGGGTGCCGACAAGCTGGAAGCCCTTATCAATATCAAGTCTCGCGAGGAACTCATCGGGCAGATCATCGGAATGCTCCAGAGCCCGCTGCAGAACGTCATCTCCGCCCTGCAGAACGCTGGCGGCCAGACTATCGCCGGTGTCCTCAAGACCATGGAAGAAAAGAAAAACTAATAATAACAATTTTAAATATTTACAATTATGGCAGACGTTAAAAAACTCGCAGAGGAACTTGTGAACCTCACCGTCAAAGATGTCCAGGAACTTGCTAAGATCCTGAAGGAAGAATATGGTATTGAGCCCGCTGCTGCAGCTGTTGCAGTTGCTGCTGGCCCCGCCGCCGCCGGCGAAGCTGCCGGTCCCGCCGAGCAGACCGAATTCGATGTGATGCTGGTCAGCGCCGGTCAGGCTAAGCTCCAGGTCATCAAGGCCGTTAAGGAGAATGCCGGTCTGGGTCTGAAAGAGGCCAAGGAACTCGTTGACAAGGCTCCCGTTGCCGTCAAGGAGAAGGTTTCCAAGGCTGAGGCTGAGGCCCTGAAGGCTGCCCTCGAGGAAGCCGGTGCCGAGGTCGAACTCAAGTAAGTTCTTCCCGCTCCCTAGATGGGAGACCCCACACAGGTTTAGAGCCCTAAGTAGGCTCTAAACCTTTTTTCCGTCTTTAATTTTTTCCCCATAACGAAGGCAGAACATGTCTACTGAGACTAGCAAAAAAAGAATAAACTTTGCAACATCCAAAATTCTGGAATATCCTGACCTTCTGGAAGTTCAGCTGAAGTCCTTCCGGGATTTCTTCCAGCTGGAGACCACTCCGGACAGCCGCCGGAGCGAAGGTCTCTTCCAGGTGTTCCAGGAAATTTTTCCGATTGAAGACACGCGCAACAACTATGAGCTCACCTTCATCGATTATTTTATCGATCCGCCGCAGTATTCAATCGAAGAGTGTCTTGAGAGAGGACTTACTTACAATGTTCCTCTGAAGGCAAAACTCCGCCTTTCATGCACGGACCCGGAGCACGAGGACTTTGACACCCGCGTGCAGGACGTTTACCTGGGCAACATCCCTTACATGACCCCGGCCGGAACGTTCATCATCAACGGCTCCGAGAGAATTATCGTTTCGCAGCTTCACCGCTCCCCGGGCGTGTTCTTCGACCAGAGCATGCACGCCAACGGCACCAAGCTCTACAGCGCCCGCATCATCCCCTTCAAGGGTTCCTGGATTGAGTTCGCGACGGACATCAACAACGTGATGTACGCCTACATCGACCGTAAGAAGAAGCTGCCTGTTACCACGCTCCTCAGAGCCATCGGCTACAGCTCCGACAAGGATATCCTGGACCGCTTCGGCCTGGCCGATGAGGTTGAGTCGGATCCCAAGGTGCTGCAGGAGAACGAAGGCCGCAAGCTGGCCGCCAATGTCCTGAAGACCTGGATCGAGGACTTCGAAGACGAGGATACCGGTGAGGTGATCCCCATCGAGCGTACCATCGCCATCGTGGAGCGCGGCGAAATCCTTAACGAGGATACCATCGCCCGTATCGCCGATACGGATGTAAAGACCATTCTGCTTCAGAAAGACGAGGCTGTCTCTGCAGAGAACTCCATCATCTACAACACCCTGCAGAAAGACCCCACCAATACGGAAATCGAAGCTGTGAACTACATCTACAAGCAGCTCCGCAATTCCGAACCGCCGGATGAGGCTACCGCCCGTGACGTCATTGACAAGCTCTTCTTCAGCGAGAAGCGCTACGACCTGGGCAGTGTGGGCCGCTATCGGCTTAACAAGAAACTGAACCTGGATACCGATCCGGGTGTCTGTGTCCTTACCAACACGGATATCGTTGAGATTATCAAGTACCTGATCCAGCTCATCAACTCCCGCGCTACGGTGGACGATATCGACCACCTGAGCAACCGTCGTGTACGCACCGTGGGTGAGCAGCTGGCCAATCAGTTCAGCGTGGGTCTGAGCCGCATGGCGCGTACCATCCGTGAGCGGATGAACGTGCGCGACAGCGAGCAGTTCAACCCCATCGACCTCATTAACGCCAAGACCCTGTCTTCCGTTATCAACTCCTTCTTCGGAACCAGCCAGCTGTCCCAGTTCATGGACCAGACCAACCCGCTGGCAGAGATTACGCACAAGCGCCGTCTCTCCGCCCTGGGTCCCGGCGGTCTGTCCCGCGATCGCGCCGGCTTCGAAGTTCGAGACGTGCACTACACCCACTACGGCCGCCTGTGCCCTATCGAGAGTCCGGAAGGCCCCAACATCGGCCTTATCAGTTCCCTGTGCGTGTATGCCCGCATCAACGGTCTGGGCTTCATTGAGACCCCGTACCGTGAGGTGAAGGGCGGTAAGGTGGATCTTTCCGCCACCGGTTGGAAGTACATGAGCGCAGAGGAAGAGGAGGCTCAGCACGTGGCCCTGGCCAACGTGAGCATGAGCGACGACGGCGAGCTGCTGGACGAACGTATCCAGTGCCGCCTGGAGGCCGATTTCCCGCTGGTGACCAAGGAAGAGGTGAACTACATGGACGTGGCCCCCAACCAGATGGCTTCCGTGGCTGCCTCCCTCATCCCGTTCCTGGAGCACGACGATGCCCACCGCGCCCTGATGGGTGCCAACATGATGCGTCAGGCCGTGCCGCTCCTGAGCCCGGAAAGCCCCATCGTGGGTACCGGTCTGGAAGAGCGCGTGTGCATTGACTCCCGCACCCAGATCATCGCCGAGCGCGAGGGTATCGTTACCTATGTGGACGCCAACGAAATCCATGTGAAATACTCCCGTACGGAGGACGAGAAGTTTGTGAGCTTCCTTCCGGAAGAAACTGTGTACAAGCTTCCTATTTACCGCCGTACCAACCAGAGTACTACCATCATGCTCAAACCCCTTGTGCGCAAAGGCGACAAGGTGAAGGGCGGACAGGTGCTCACCGAGGGCTATGCCACCCAGAACGGGGAACTGGCCCTGGGCCGCAACCTCATGGTGGCCTTCATGCCTTGGAAGGGTTACAACTACGAGGACGCTATCGTCCTCAGCGAGGAGATGGTGAAGTGGGATGTGCTCACTTCCATCCATGTGGACGAATACCTCACGGAGGTCCGCGAAACCAAGCGCGGAATGGAGGAACTCACCTCCGACATCCCCAACGTGAGCGAGGACGCCACCAAGGACCTGGACAAGGACGGTATCGTGCGCATCGGCGCCCACATCGAGCCCGGTGACATCATGATCGGCAAGATCACCCCCAAGGGCGAGAGCGATCCTTCCCCGGAAGAGAAGCTCCTCAAGGCCATCTTCGGTGACAAGGCCGGTGATGTGAAGGATGCCTCCCTCAAGGCCAATCCTTCCCTCAGCGGTACCGTGATCAAGACCGCCCTGTATGCCAAGGTTTCCAAGGAGACCGGCAAGCGCGGTGCCAAGAGCGACCAGAAAGCCCGCATCGAAATGAAGCAGGAAGAGTTCCAGGAGCAGGCCGAGAAGCTGCGTGCCGGTTTCATCGACAAGCTCTGGAGCCTGGTAAGCGGCAAGAAGAGCGCCGGCGTGAGTGATCTCTACGGCGTGGAAATCTTCCCCAAGGGCAAGGAGTTCAACCTCCAGGCCCTCAAGGATGCCGATTATCAGAACATCTCTACCGCCAAGTGGGTTAACGACGCCAAGACTTCCCAGATGGTCCGCGACCTTATCGGCGGCTATTGCATCGCCCATAAGGAGGCCGAGACCCGCGCCAAGCGCGAACTGGACAAGATCAAGGTGGGCGACGAACTTCCCAACGGCGTGATGCAGATTGCCAAGGTGTACATTGCCAAGAAGCGTAAGATCACCGTGGGTGACAAGATGGCCGGCCGTCACGGTAACAAGGGTATCGTGGCCAAGATCGTCCGTCAGGAGGACATGCCGTTCCTTGAGGACGGTACTCCGGTGGACATCGTCCTGAACCCGCTGGGTGTGCCTTCCCGTATGAACCTGGGCCAGATTTACGAGACCGTGCTCGGTTGGGCCGGCCGTGAACTGGGCCTCAAGTTCTCCACGCCCATCTTCGACGGCGCCTCCATCGACGAGATCTGCGCCTATACGGACAAGGCCGGCGTGCCCAGATTCGGTAAGACGCGTCTTCGCGACGGCGGCACCGGTGACTGGTTCGACCAGCCCGCAACCGTGGGTGTGATCTACATGATCAAACTGGGCCACATGGTGGACGACAAGATGCATGCCCGTTCCATCGGCCCGTACAGCCTCATCACCCAGCAGCCTCTGGGCGGTAAAGCCCAGTTCGGCGGCCAGCGTTTCGGTGAAATGGAAGTGTGGGCCCTCGAGGCCTACGGCGCTGCCAATGCCCTCCAGGAGATTCTCACCGTGAAGTCCGACGATGTGAACGGACGGTCCAAGACCTACGAAGCCATCGTGAAGGGCGACCCGATGCCTACTCCCGGTATCCCCGAGTCCCTGAACGTGCTCCTGCACGAACTCCGCGGACTGGGCCTCAAGGTCACATTGGACTAATCTTGGACAAATAGAAAGAAAAAGACTATGCCTGCTTTTAATAATAAAGAGAACAAGGTAAAGAGCAATTTCTCCCGCATCTCCATTTCGCTCGCTTCTCCGGAAGACATCACCGAGCGTTCCTGCGGCGAGGTCCTGAAGCCGGAAACGGTTAACTACAGGACCTACAAGCCGGAGCGTGAGGGTCTGTTCTGCGAGAAGATCTTCGGTCCCACCAAGGACTACGAGTGCTACTGCGGCAAGTACAAGAGAATCCGCTATCGTGGTATCGTGTGCGACCGCTGCGGCGTGGAAGTGACGGAGAAGAAGGTTCGCCGCGAACGGATGGGTCACATTACCCTCACCGTTCCGGTGGCCCATATCTGGTACTTCAAGAGCGCTCCCAACAAGATCAGCGCTCTGCTGGGCATCCCTTCCAAGCGTCTGGAGTCCGTGATTTACTACGAGAAGTATATCGTGGTGAACCCCGGCCTGCTGGGCAGCGAAGAGGTACCCGAGGAACTGCGTCTCCAGAAGATGGACCTGCTGTCCGAGGACGAGTATTTCACCGCTCAGGAACGCCTTTGGGAACTCCGGAAGAAGAAGGAGGAAGAAGGCACCTGGGAGGAGAGCATGAACTTTGTGGCCAAGATGGGTGCCGAAGGCATCTACGACCTCCTGAAGGAGATTGATGTGGACGTGCTGGGCCGGGAGCTTCGTCATGCCATGCGGAACGAAGGTTCCCAGCAGCGCAAGACCGAACTCCTCAAGCGCCTTTCCGTGGTGAAGTGGTTCCAGGAGTCCAAGGACGTGAACCGTCCGGAATGGATGATCATGAAGGTGATTCCCGTCACCCCTCCGGATCTGCGTCCGCTGGTTCCGCTGGATGGCGGCCGATTCGCCACCAGTGACCTCAACGACTTGTACCGCCGCGTGATCATCCGCAACAACCGCCTCAAGAAACTCATTGAGATCCAGGCTCCGGAAGTGATTCTGCGCAACGAGAAGCGCATGCTCCAGGAAGCTGTGGACAGCCTCTTCGACAACTCCAAGAAGTCGTCGGCCGTCAAGAGCGAGAGCAACCGCGCCCTCAAGTCCCTGTCGGATTCCCTCAAGGGTAAGCAGGGCCGATTCCGCCAGAACCTCCTGGGTAAGCGTGTGGACTACAGCGCCCGTTCGGTTATCGTCGTGGGTCCGGAACTCAACATGCACGAGTGCGGTCTGCCCAAATTCATGGCTGCAGAGCTTTACAAGCCTTTCGTGATCCGCAAGCTCATCGAGCGCGGCATCGTGAAGACGGTAAAATCGGCCAAGAAGATTGTGGACCGCAGGGATCCCGTCATCTGGGACATCCTGGAGAACGTGATGAAGGGTCATCCGGTGCTCCTGAACCGTGCACCTACCCTGCACCGTCTGGGTATCCAGGCCTTCCAGCCCCGTATGATCGAGGGTAAGGCCATCCAGCTGCATCCGCTTGCCTGTACGGCCTTCAACGCCGACTTCGACGGTGACCAGATGGCCATCCATCTGCCGCTGGGCAACGCCGCCATCATGGAGGCACAGCTCCTGATGCTGGGCTCCCACAACATCCTGAACCCGGCCAACGGTTCTCCTATTACCGTGCCGTCCCAGGATATGGTGCTGGGTCTGTACTACATTACCAAGGAGCGTCCGGGCGCCAAGGGCGAGAACCTCAAGTTCTACGGTCCCGAGGAAGTGATCATTGCCTTTGACGAGAAGGTCATTGACATGCACGCCCCCATCCTGGTACGTCTGCCCAAGGACAAGCAGGACCTTTCCAAGGGTTATGAGATGGTGAAGACCACCGCCGGCCGTATCATCGTGAACCAGTACATGCCGGACGAAGTGCCGTACGTGAACGAGGAACTGGGTAAGAAAGCTCTCAGAAGCGTCATTACCACGGTTATCAAGTCCACCGGTGTAACCCGTACCGCCCAGTTCCTGGACGATATCAAGAATCTGGGTTACGACCAGGCCTTCCGTGCCGGTATCTCCTTCAACCTGGGAGACGTGCTGGTGCCTGCGGAGAAGACTTCCCTCATCGAGAAGGGTTACAACGAGGTGGAAGCCATCAAGGCCAACTACGCCATGGGCTTCATCACCAACAACGAGCGTTACAACAAGGTCATCGACCTGTGGACCTCCATCGACAACCAGCTCACCGGCATCGTGAAGAAGCAGATCTCTGCCGACCAGCAGGGCTTCAACCCGGTGTACATGATGCTGGATTCCGGTGCCCGTGGTTCCACCCAGCAGATCAAGCAGCTGTGCGGTATGCGCGGCCTTATGGCAAAGCCCCAGAAGTCCGGTGCCGCCGGTAACGAAATCATCGAGAACCCCATCGTGTCCAACCTGAAGGAAGGCATGACGGTGCTTGAGTACTTCATCTCCACGCACGGTGCCCGTAAGGGTCTGGCCGATACAGCCCTCAAGACGGCCGATGCAGGTTACCTCACCCGCCGTCTGGTGGACGTGTCCCACGACGTGATCATCACCGAGGAAGACTGCGGAACCCTCCGCGGCC
Organism: Bacteroidales bacterium; assembly: GCA_024683255.1. The sequence continues at coordinate 8,606 of JAIKYL010000093.1, forward strand.
TCATCGCCACCGCCATCAAGAACAAGGACGAAGTGGTGGAATCCCTGGGTGAGAGAATCCTGGGCCGTACCTCCGTGCACGACATCATCAACCCGCTCAACGGAGAGCTCATCATCGCAGCCGGCGAGGAAATCCGCGAGGATGTGGCCGCGCTCATCGACACGCTCCCCATCGAGCAGGTGGAAATCCGTTCCGTGCTCACCTGCGAATCCCGCAAGGGCGTTTGCGCCAAGTGCTACGGCCGCAATCTGGCCACTTCCCGCATGGTGGAAACCGGCGAGG
>JAIKYL010000104.1 GCA_024683255.1 Bacteroidales bacterium
CGGCGACGTGATGTCCGATATGGTGTCCACCGCCTTCGGCTCCCTGGCCATGATGACTTCCGTGCTGGTTTCCCCGGACGGCAAGTATGAGTACGAGGCCGCCCACGGCACCGTTACCCGTCACTATTACAAGTACCTGAAGGGTGAAGAGACTTCCACCAACCCCATGGCCACCATCTTTGCCTGGAGCGGTGCTTTCCGCAAGAGGGGAGAACTGGACAACCTTCCTGAATTGGTGAACTACGCCAACCAGCTGGAGGCTGCCTGCTTCGATACCCTGAACGAGGGCCTGGAGACCAAGGACCTGGTGAACCTCTCCGAGGGCATCACCCCCAAGGGCCTCACTTCCCTGCAGTTCCTCCAGGAAATCCGCAAGCGTCTGGAAGTTCGCCTGAACAAATAGTTAAACGATTAAGATGTCCCTAAAAATGGGACATCTCAATCATTTTTGACGTCTTTTGAAGAAGATGTCCCAAAAACTGGGACATCTTCTTCATTTTACCAGCCTTTCTTTATGTTCTCTGCCATTTCGTGCGCCAGGCGGGCACGGGCTTCCCGGGAGTACCAGGCTATGTGCGGGCTGAAGAGCAGCCTTTCCGGGTGCTGTAGGTGCATTAAGGGACTGTCGGCGGGGAGCGGTTCCTTTACGTAAACGTCCAGTCCGGCTCCTGCGATAAGGCCTTCGTCCAGGGCTCGGGCCAGATCGGCCTCTACGGCGATGCCGCCGCGTCCAGTGTTCACCAGGATGGCGGTGGGTTTCATCTTCTTGAACTGATCATAGCCGATGAGCCCTGCCGTACGTTCGTTGTACGGCGCGTGGATGGAGATAACGTCCGACCGTTCAAGCAGTTCCTGAAGACTCACAGACGGGTAATCCTTGCAATGCGATGTGCCGGAAGTGGAGAAATAGATAACGTCCATCCCAAAGGCTTTGCCGATGGATGCCACCTTTTGGCCGATTGCTCCCATGCCCACGATGCCCAGCGTTTTGCCGGCAAGCTCCGTGAAAGGATGGGCATAGTCTACGTGCACCGGATTCTTGCTGTACGCCCCGCTGCGCACGAATTCCTGATAATGGAAGGCCCGGCTGCTGAGGTTCAGGATGTGCATCCAGGCAATTTGGGCCACGGAATCCGTAGAATAGGCCGCTACGTTGCGTACTGCCACTCCGCGCTCCTCGCACAGGCGTACATCTATGTTGTTAATGCCGGTTCCCGCCTCGCAAACCAGTTTAAGCCGGGGCGCCGCATCCAGGAAGGCCTGGTCCACCACCACTTTATTCAGCAGGGCAACATCGGCATCCTTTACGCGCTCGCGCGCCTCCTCGGCCGTGGAAGAAGGGTAGCAGGTTAGTTCTCCCAGGGCGGCAATCTCCTCCAGGGATACGTCTCCCATGGAAATGGCATCTAAAAAGACAATCTTCATGACAGTGTGTTTTGCGCAAATTTAATGATTTTTTGTATATTTACACTTTGTTATGGCAACGGTGCAGGAAATATTGGCCCGTATAGACGAGAAGGCCCCTTATTCCATGGTGATAGAAGCCTCCGTGCGGGACTATTGTGTGCTGGCCCTCAATTTTTTACGGGGCCAGGCCAACTTCGCCCGCTACTTCGAAAGCACCCTCCCGGATCCCATGCCCGTATTGGGAAAGGAGGTATCAACCCGCAGTCACGCAGGGGAGCGCTACTGCATCCAGCTGTACACCCCTTCAGAGGAAGCCCTCCTGGCCGATGCCATTGCCGACCTGGCCTTCGCCCAGTCCCAGCGCCTCACCCTGGCCACTCCCGCCACTCCTCAGGCCGACGACCGCGAACGCGCATGCGTATATATAACAGCGGTATACACCCTCTTCGCCTTGGCCCTGCACGGCCGCACGGACTTCGCCGTCCTCTTCCTGGAAGCCTGGGACAACTTCAATCTCTTCGCCAGCGCCCGCACAGTCCGCAAACATTACGACCGCAGCTGGAACAGCCGCTACGAAGATCTCTTTTATCCCCTCGGTTAGTTTTTGTGCTTTAGGTTTGCGATAGCTTCGGGAAATTGGCTTTTCCGATGCCGTTGGCCTTTTGCAAACGAATGTTTTTTGTGCGTTAGGTTCGCGATGGCTTGAAGGAAATTGTTTTTTTGGGCACCGTCCCAAAAAATAATTTTCTTCAAGCCGTGGGCCTCTAAAGATTTTTATTATACTAAAATGTTAAAAATCGTAAAAAAAATTTGCAGATTAAATTTTTCTTACTACCTTTGCGGTGTACTAATAAACTAATACACGTAAAACAATATGATTTCGGTTAAGAATTTAAGCTTCAGTTATGGCTCCACGGAGGTCCTCAAGGACATTTCCCTGGAAGTCAAGGGTGGCAGCATCTACGGCCTCCTTGGAGAGAACGGCGTGGGTAAGACCACCCTTCTCACGCTCCTTTGCGGCCTCAAGAAACCCCAGAAGGGGAGTATTGACGTAGATGGCCGTGACCCTTTCAAACGCGAGTCCTCCCTGCTCGCCGAACAGTTCTACCTTCCCGACGAAGTTGCCCCCGTGCACGCCAAGGCTGTGGACTTCGCCCGTGAAAACGGCGCCCTCTGGCCGAATTTCGACCTTAACAAGTTCTGCAACATCCTCCAGGAATTCGAGGTTAGCCTGGACCAGCGGATGGATGCCATGAGCGCCGGCCAGCTAAAGAAGACCTGGATCGCCTTCGCCCTGGCCTGCAACGCCCGCAACTATTACATGGACGAACCCACCAACGGCCTGGACATTCCCTCCAAGGCCCAGTTCCGCAAGGCCGTTACCAAGTACACTTCCGAGGAATCGGCCATTATCATCTCCACCCATCAGGTCCGTGACCTGGAGAACGTTATTGATCCCATCATCATCCTGGACAAGCAGGATGTGCTTCTTAACGCCTCCCTGGAGGAGATCTCCTCCAAGGTCTTCTTCGACTACGGCAGCGAGGTGAAGGCCGATGCCCTTTACCGCGAATTCACTCCCGGCGGCGCCATCCAGGTGTATCCCAACAGCGCCGGCGAGGAATCCAAGGTGAATCTGGAGGCCCTCTTCAATGCCGTACACCAGCACAAGGACCTCATGAAAACCATGTTCAACCAATAAACCGTGGCAGAGATGAAAAGCGAAGTATTCAATTTCAGTCGTTTCTGGAACTATTTCAAGTACGACCTCAAGCAAATGTGGCGGAACCACTCCAAGCCGGCCCTTTTTATTGGCGGAATGGGACTGCTCCTGTATGTAATTTGGGTGCTCCTGGCCCTGGTTTTCACCGGTCATTGGACAGGTCCCGGATTAGCAGCCCGCTGCACCGTTTTCGTGATTGCCTTCACGGTGCTGGAACTGTACCAGACCCGCACTTATGGCCATCTTACGGACCCTCAGAAGGGATCGGCCTGGCTCATGGTTCCCGCATCCACTTTGGAGAAATTCATCTCCATGATGCTCATTACCCTCATTGTGATTCCGGTTCTGTTCTTTGTGGCCTTCTTTGCCATTGACAGCATCCTGGCCCTCGTGGATCCCACCGTTGGCAATTCCATCCTGGGCATGGGCGTGAACGGATTCCAGGGTCTGATGGACGAATTGGCGGGGGCTTCCGGCAGTTCGATGGTCCATCTCTCCATGGGCACCGTTATTTGGATTTGGATTTTCGGCTTTATCGCCAACTTCCTGTATTTCCTGCTCTGCGGCATCTGCTTCAAGCGCTATAAGATCCTGGGCGGTATCGGCATCCTCTTCCTGCTCTCCATCGTGATGAGCATCGTGGCCGCCGCCACCGTTCCCGCCTGGTCGGAGAACCTGGTTTACCTGGAAGACAGCCAGGCCGCAGATTTCATGGCAAAGACCTTCCGCTGGGTGAGTGTGTGGACTGTATTGTTAGCTGTGGGTGAAGCCGTGGGAATCTATTATAGAATTAAAACCATAAAACACTAATACCATGGATTTTAACGCTGACAAACCCATTTTCCTCCAGATTGCCGATTCGGTATGCGACCGCATCCTGTCCGGTGAACTGAACGGGGAAGACCGCATTCCCTCCGTCAGGGAGTTCGGCGCCGACATCGGCGTGAATCCCAACACGGTGATGCGTACTTACGAGAAACTCACCGCCGACGGCATTATCTACAACAAGCGCGGCATCGGCTATTTCGTGACATCCGACGCAAAGGACCAGATCCTGGATGTGCAGCGCAGGGAGTTCCTGGAGAAGGACGTCCCCGCCATCCGCAAGCGCCTGGAACTGCTGGGCCTTGATGCAAGTGTTTTTAACAAATGATTTAAACTAAAAAACTATGAATAGAATGTTGATTATTGCAGGTATTATTGCGCTGCTTATTGCCACCGGCTGCGTAGTTCGTGTGAATGGTAACGGCAAGAATGTCCGTTGCAAAGGACCCGTTGTGACCAAGACTTTTGATCTGGCCGATTTCGACAACATCACGCTCAACGGCGGTTGCGACATCAATCTCATCCAGCAGAACAGTTTCCTCGTGAGCGTGGAAGCCAATGAGGAAGTGTTTGAGCATCTTGATTATCATGTAGAAGACAACACGCTTGTGCTGGGCACCAAGGAGAATGTGAACATCATGGCCGAAAAGTATAATCTCACCATCGGCCTGCCTGTGATGAAAGCCCTGGTGGTGAACGGTGCAGGGGATGTAGACCTGAAGAACGGTTACAGCAGCGCCGAAGACATGAAGATTGAGATTAACGGTGCAGGAGACTTCGATTTCACCGGTGTAAAGGTGCCCGCTCTCTCCATTGCCGTGAATGGCGCTGGCGACATTGACATCAACAGCATGGAAGTGCAGGAGCTGAGTCTCGCCGTGAACGGCGCAGGTGACGCCAAGGTATCCGGAAAGGCCGACAGGGCTTCGTTCACCGTGGCCGGTGTAGGCGGCATTGACGCCCGCAACCTGGACTGCGAGGACATAGAGACCAGCAAGTCCGGTATTGCCTCCATCAAGACCAAAAAATAGTTGTTAAGCATAAATTGAACGCAAAAAGGGCCTGCTCACTCGAGCAGACCCTTTTTGTTAATAAAATGCTTTTTACCAGCCCAGGACGTACGCGAAGATGAGCGGGGCCACGATGGTGGCGTCGCTTTCTACGATGAAGCGGGGGGTGTCCGGAGCCAGCTTGCCCCAAGTGATCTTTTCGTTGGGGACGGCGCCGGAATACGAGCCATAGCTGGTGGTGGAGTCCGAGATCTGGCAGAAGTATGCCCACAGGGGAGTGCCTTCCCAGCCCAGGTCCTGTTCCATCATGGGAACGCAGCAGATGGGGAAGTCTCCGGCGGTACCGCCGCCAATCTGGAAGAAGCCCACGCCGGGGGCGTTCTTCTTGTACCAGTCCACCAGGAACATCATAACCTCTACGCCCTGGATTACCATATGCGGATCATACTCACCGCGGATTACGTGAGCGGTGAAGATATTGCCGGTGGTGCAGTCTTCCCAGGCGGGGCAGATGATGGGGATATTCTTTTCGCAGGCAGCTACAACCCAGCTGTCCTTGGGGTCGATCTCATAATACTGCTTGAGGACGCCGCTGCGGATCATCTGATAGATGAACTCGTAGGGGAGGTACCTCTTTCCTTCGGCCTTGGCCTTGTCCCAAACCTCTACCAGGTGCTTCTCCAGGCGACGGAATGCTTCCTCTTCCGGGATGCAGGTGTCCGTTACGCGGTTGTAGTGGTTGTCCAGGAGTTCCTGCTCCTGCTGGGGAGTGAGGTCCCGGTAACCCGGCACGCGGTAATAGTGGCTGTGGGCCACCAGGTTCATAATGTCTTCCTCCAGGTTGTTGGCGCTGCAGCAAACGAAGGCGATTTTGTCCTGACGGATCATTTCGGCCAGGGAGAGGCCCAGCTCTGCGGTACTCATGGCACCGGCCATGGCCAGGAACATCTTTCCACCCTTGGCAAGCAGGTCCTCATAGGCCTTAGCGGCATCCACGAGGGCTGCGGAGTTGAAATGACGGTAATGATGCGTGATGAATTGAGAAATAGGTCCCTTTTCCATTTTTAGAATAGATTTATATAGAAAATTGTAGATTCTTCGCTTTGCTCAGAATGACAGGTTATGCAAAATTAGGAAAAAAACACGAGAAACACTATCTTTGCATAATATTTTTAACAGTATATGAATCTCTTTCCAGATCTTGAGAAAGTATATACCCGGGACAAACTGAACGCCCGGGAGGCCCAGCGCCTGGCAGAATTCATCGCCTGGGGGCCCATGGTGTTCCAGGTGAGCCGGTTAATGGTCAAATTCGGCATCCTTGAGCGTCTTCGGGACAAGGAGATGACCCTCCAGGAAATTGCCGATGCCGCAGGCCTTTCGGAATATGCCGCAAAAGTCCTTATGGAGGCCTCCCTCAGTGTGGGAACCGTTATCATTGACACGGAAACGGACCGCTACTCCATCACCAAAACCGGCTGGTTCCTTCTTAACGACCCTGCCACCCGCGTGAACCTGGACTTCAACCACGATGTGAATTACGAAGGCTTCTTCAAGCTGGAGGAATCCCTCAAGGAAGGCCGTCCTGCCGGACTGGAACACTTTGGCTCCTGGCCCACCATCTACGAAGGCCTGTCCTCCCTTCCAGAGCAGGTGCAGAAGAGCTGGTTTGGATTTGACCACTTTTACAGCGACCATTCCTTCGACCTGGCCCTTCCCATCGTCTTCGAACGCAAACCTCGCAAATTGATGGATGTAGGCGGCAATACAGGCCGATTCGCCCAGCGCTGCGTGGCCTATGACAAGGACGTGGAAGTTACCATCGTGGACCTGCCGCAGCAGATCGGCCTCATGAAAAAAGCCACGGCCGATGATCCCAACGCCGTGCGCATTCACGGTTTTGGCACCAACATGCTGGAGGATACCAATGATTTCCCGCAGGACCTGCATCCGGACGCCATCTGGATGAGCCAGTTCCTGGACTGCTTCAGCGAGCCGCAGATCCTCAGCATCCTCAAGCGCGCTGCCAAGGTGATGGATAGCAATACACGCTTGTTCATTATGGAAACCTTCTGGGACCGCCAGCGCTTTGAGCCCGCCGCCCTGTGCCTCACCATGACCAGCCTGTATTTCACGGTAATGGCCAACGGCAATTCCAAGATGTACCATTCGGACGATATGATCCGCCTCGTCCATGAGGCCGGCCTGAAAGTTGATACTATCCACGACGGCCTGGGGCAGGGTCACAGCATAGTTGTTTGTAAAAAGTAATTGATTATGAGCATAGAACAGATTGAAGAAAAAGTAAAGGCCTTCCTGGTGGAAGAACTTGAAATAGACGAGGATAAAATTTACGGCGAAGCCCGTCTCAAGGAAGACATGGGCATTGACTCGCTGGAGGTTGTGGACGTGGTGGTCCTGGTGGAGCAGGAGTTCGGTTTCAAGATGAAGCCGGAGGATTTCAAGGAGCTCCACACCCTGGACCAGTTCTGCCAGTTTATCGCCCAGCGGATTGGCTGAACTCTCCCATAAGCCCTGGAAAGGAGCCACTGACGGAACGCCCTGGATGCACAGGGCGCTCATCTGGCTTTTCCGCTGGATGCCCCTGAGGGCCATGTATGGAATCATGGCCACGGCCATTCCGGTCTATGTCATCGTGGATGGAAGGGGGCGGAAGGCATCCTACCGCTTTTTTCGCAGGCGGATGGGCTGGGGAAGGGCCAAATCGGCCTGGCACGTGTTCCTGAACATGTTTAACATGGGTAAGGCCGTGATGGACCGCTTTGCCGTATATGCCGGAAGGGAGTTTGCCATGACGGGGGACCACATTATCCTGTACAACGCCCTCAAGCCGGAAGAAACGCCTTTCATGCTGCTGGCTTCGCACGTGGGCAATTACGAGATTTCGGGCTATATGCTCCGGACGCCCAAGTCCATGAAGACGCTGGTGTATTCCGGTGAGGCGGTGACGGTGATGCAGAACCGCATGCGTCTCTTTGGGGACTGCAACATAGAGATGGTGCCCGTCAAAGAGGACCTGTCGCACATTTTTGTGCTTAACGCGGCGCTGGCAGACAATGAGATTGTGTCCATGCCGGCCGACAGGACGCTGGGCTCCTCCAAGGCGGTCCGATGCCGGTTTTTCGGCGAGGAAGCCGCTTTCCCGGCAGGTCCGTTTACGCTGGCAGTGCGCCGCGGAGCCACACCTTTTGCGGTGTTCGTGGTGAAGGAATCCTCCAAGGTTTTCCGCGCCATCGTAGAGGAACTGAGGGTGAAGGAAGGCGGCAGTGCCGATGAGAAGGTGAAGGCCCTGGCCGAAGACTATGCGGCCGTGCTGGAACGGGTGGCAAAAGCCTATCCGGACCAGTGGTTTAATTTTTATGACTTTTGGAAATAATGGATTTCCGCAGCATACCCATCGGCAGCATCCTGCCCCAGCAACCTCCGTTCCGCTTTGTGGACCATTTGGAGAGCTATTCGGAGGAGGTCACGGAAGTGTCCTTCACCGTGCGGGAGGATACCATGCTGGTAGAGGACGGCCATTTGAGCGCCGCCGGTATTATGGAGCACATGGCTCAGGCCAGTGCCGCCAGGGTGGGTTATGTAACGGTATATATCCTGCATAAGCCGGTGAGCATCGGCTTCATCGGCCAGATAAAGAACTTTGTGCTAAACCGCTTGCCCGCACTGGGGGAGGAATTGCACACCAAGGTGTTCCTGAAGCAGGAGATCTTTGGTATTTCGCTGGCCGATATAGAGGTTTGCTCCGGCAATGACCTGCTGGCTTCGGCCACGCTTAAAACTGCATTGAACAATGACTAGTAATGTCTATATAACGGGCTGCGGGGTCTGTACTCCGCTGGGAAATACGCCGCAGGAGGTATTTCGGGCGGTGCGGGAAGGGAAATCTGCCCTCCGTCTGCATCGGGATGCTTTTGGCTTCGAGGAGCCCGTATTTGCATCGCTGTTCCCGCGGGAGGGGGTGGAAGGCTCGCTGTTCCAGGCCATCTGCCAGAAGGCGGCAAAGGCTGCCTTGGCCGATGCGGGGGTAGATGCCTCTTCACCGCGTACGGCGCTGGTGCTCTGCTCCGTTAAGGGGGAGATTGAGGCGTTGGGGACGGAGGATGTGACGCTGGCTGCATCGGCAAGGAAACTGGCCGATGGGCTGGGTATGGTAACAAAGCCGCTGGTGGTGTCCAATGCGTGCATTTCGGGCCTGGCGGGGATGGTGGAAGGCCGCAGACTGCTGCTGATGGGTCTGTACGACCATGTGCTGGTAGTAGGGGCAGAGGTGCAGTCCAAGTTCATTGTAACGGGTTTCCAGTCGCTGAAGGCGTTGTCCGACGAGGCGTGCAAGCCGTTCGATGCCAACCGCAAAGGCCTGAACCTTGGCGAAGCTGCTGCCGCAGTGGTGCTTTCAATGGGGCCGGAGGTATGCTCCGCCTCCGCGAAAAATTATGCCGATGCTACGGCGAAGCACACCTCCAGCCCTAGATCTTCCAGTGCTAATGGCGAAAGCGCTCTTCAGAGCGCCCGGCCGGAGGCCGCGGGGGATAATAGGGGGCAGAGCCCCCTCAAGAGTCGATTGCCCGTCGATCTTATCGACGGGGTTATTAGGAATGATGCCAATCATATATCCGGGCCGTCGCGGACGGGCGAGGGGAGTTTCAATGCGCTGAGGTACCTGTTGCCGTTGGTGGATGAGGAGGATCTGGCTTTTGTGAGCGTGCACGGCACTTCCACGCTGTATAACGACGAGATGGAATCCATAGCGCTGGATAGGGCTGGACTGTCGGAAGTGCCGGTATGTGCGCTGAAGGGCACTTTTGGGCATACGATGGGTGCTGCGGGCATTCTGGAGACTATTATGGGTATGCTGGCGCTGGAGGAAGGAATCGTCCTTCCTACGCGCGGATTTGAAACCCTGGGGGTGAGCCGTCCGGTGAGCATATCGGCCTCCGAGCAAGCTGCAAAGGGGAATTGTTTCATCAAACTGTTGTCGGGATTCGGCGGCGTGAACGGCGCCATCCTGCTTAGAAAAGGAGGTAAAGAATGAGAACTGTAGAGATACCTGCCGGAACGGACCTTAACCAGCTGTACAGGGAGCAGGTGGGGGATTACCCCAAGTTTTTCAAGATGGATACGGCCTGCAAGCTGGGCTTCCTGGTGGCGGAGATGCTGGTGAAGGAGGATCCGGACCGCTTTGTGCCGCGGGAGGACCGTGCAGTGCTGGTTTTCAGCCGCAGCGGGTCCCTGGCCGATGACAAGAATTATGCAGAGTCCATGAAGGATTTCCCTTCACCGGCGCTGTTTGTATATACCCTGCCCAATACGGTGACGGGGGAGATTGCCATCCGAAATAAGTATGCCGGAGAGACATCGGCCTTCGTGCTGGAGGACTTTGACCCGGAACAGATTCTGGACCAGATAGTTCTGGCGTTCCAGGATCGGATGACACGCTCCGTGCTGGCGGCCTGGATAGACTGCCCGTCGGACGATAAGTGGACAGCCCGGGGCTGGCTCATAGACTGGCGGGACCTTGTGCCGCCGGAGGAGGAACACCACTG
>JAIKYL010000127.1 GCA_024683255.1 Bacteroidales bacterium
AATATGCCGAATTCCAGATTCCGGCGGCCGAGGAAGACGGCATTGCCCGGGCTTTCCCCGGAGCTGAAGGCGGCGGAATGTACACCACCGGCGGCCGCGGCGGCAAGGTGATCCACGTAACCAACCTGAACGACAAGGGCAGCGGCTCCCTCCGTGCCGCCATCGGCGAGAAGGGCGCCCGCACCATTGTCTTTGACGTGTCCGGCCTCATCGAACTGCAGAGCCCCCTCAAGATAGCCAACGGAGACGTAACCATCGCCGGCCAGACGGCCCCCGGCGACGGTATCTGCCTCAAGAACTACAGGATGGAGGTCCAGGCCGACAACGTAATCATCCGCTTCCTGCATTTCCGGCTGGGAGACCAGGGCGCCAACGCGGGGGACAGCGAAGACTGCATCAACGCCCGTTTCGTGAGCAACCTCATCGTGGACCACTGCTCCATGAGCTGGTCCATAGACGAATGCGCTTCCTTCTATGCCAACGAGCATATGACCCTGCAGTGGTGCATCCTTACGGAAAGTATGAACGACAGCGCCCATTCCAAGGGTTCGCACGGTTACGGCGGCATCTGGGGCGGCAAGGACGCCAGCTTCCACCACAACCTGCTCTCCAACCATCACAGCCGGAATCCCCGGCCGGACCATCCGCATATCTACCCTAAGAACAGCGACGGAAGCTACGACCTGAGCAAGCGCGGCAACGTGGATTTCCGGAACCTGGTAATCTATAACTGGGGAGACAACAGCACTTACGGCGGCGAAGGCGGCAAATTCAACCTGGTGAACTGTTATTACAAGCCGGGGCCGGATTCCAGGGACCGTTACTACTTCGTAGATGCATACAGCGTCTATTCTTCCATCAATTACGGATATCCCCAGCTGTATATGGACGGGAATATCCATACCCAGCACGACGACATATCCGAAAACAATACGGTCCACGGCGTGTATTTCCACGAGGCCAGCTCCTATTCTGTGCCTTCGGACTATTCTTTCCGCAGCGCGGCGTGGCCCATCAGCGGCTCCGAAGGAAAACCCGTGTACACCACTACGCATGCGGCGGAAGAGGGGAAGGATGCCGTCCTTTCCTGGGCGGGGGACCGCCTGCACCGGGATGCGGTGGACCAGCGGGCCGTGGATGCCGTAAAGACCAACAAGGGAAAGATCATCAATACGCCCTCCGACGTGGGCGGATGGCCCCAGTACAAGAGTGAAACCGCTTCGGCCTTCCCCGAGTGGGTGGGGGACCCCAATGCCTTTACCCTGGATCCTCAGAAGCGTTATACCAACCTGGAAATGTATCTCCACTATCTGGTCCGGGACATTGTGGCCGGCCAGAACAGGAATGGAACATATATGAAATTTTAATACTACTTAATTTATTAACCAAAAACCAATTCCAATGAAAAGTTCGACAAAGAAACTTCTTCTTTCGCTTGCACTTTGCTTGGGAACGTTGTTCGTAGCGTCGGCGCAGACCACCGTCAAGGGTGTGGTCACCGATGAAAACGGTGAACCCCTGATCGGGGCCGGCGTAGTGGTGGAAGGAACCACCATCGGCACCATCACCGGTATCGACGGCGACTACGTGCTCAACGTCCCTGCAGATGCGGTGAATCTGGTCTTCTCCTTCATCGGACTGGCCGACCAGACCGTGGCCATCAACGGCCAGACGGAAATCAACGTGGTCCTGCTAGCCGATCAGACCTTCCTGGACGAAGTGGTGGTGGTGGGTTATGCGACGGTCAAGCGCCGCGACCTGCTGGGCTCCGTTGCTTCGGTAGGCTCGGACAAGCTCACCGAACAGCCGGTAACCACCGTTTCCCAGGCCCTGTCCGGAAAGATGGCCGGTGTGTCGGTAGTGACAACCGAAGGCGACCCCGATGCGGACATCAAGATCCGCGTGCGCGGCGGCGGTTCCATTACCCAGGACAGCAGCCCCCTGTACATCGTGGACGGCTTCCCCGTGGAATCCATCAACGACATCCCTTCGTCCGAGATCCAGTCCATCGACGTGCTCAAGGACGCCTTCTCCACGGCCATCTACGGTTCCCGCGGCGCCAACGGCGTTGTGATCGTAACCACCAAGAGCGCGGAGAAAGGCCAGCGGATTTCCGTCAAGTTCAATGCATACTACGGACTCAAGACGATGGCCAACAAGGACGCCATCGTGGCGATGGATGCCGAGAATTACGTCAAGTTCCAGTACGAACTGGGCGTAATCCGGGACAACCTGAGTTCCTACTATCAGCCCTACTTCGGCAACTTCGCCGATATCGACCTCTACAAGGGCATGGAGACCAACAACTGGATCCAGGCCGTGTTCGGCAATACCGGCTCCACCTTCTCCACGGACTTTTCCGTGTCCGGAAGCAGCGAGGCCGTGAACTGGACGCTGGGCTATGCCCATATGGGAGATGAGGCTATCATGGTAGGCTCCACCTACGACCGTGACAACCTCAACTTCAAAGCCAACTTCAAGACTTCGGAGAACACCTCCATCGACGCCAACGTGCGTTATTCCCGCGTGAATGTGCGCGGTGCAGGCGCCAACGGCATCAACGATACGGGTACCACCTCCGGCAACGGCCGTCTCAAGCACGCGGTTTCCTATTCCCCCATTCCCATCGCCTCTACCATCCAGGGGCTGGACGAGGAACAGGACTATGGCGACAACGCCCCGCCGCTGCTGTCCGTGGCCGATAACGACTCCCGTCGCATCCGTACCACCTGGAATGCCAATGCGGCCTTCAACTGGAAGATCATCGACAACCTCAACCTCAAGATCGAGGGCGGTCTGGAGAAATACAACCAGACCGACGACCGTTTCTACGGAATGACCACCTATTACGTGGCCAACAACTCCACGGACAAGACGGGCGTCTCCAACCAGCACAAGGAAGCCTTCCGCACCAAATACCGTAATACGAACACCCTCAATTTCGATTTTGCGGATGTGCTGAATAACAGCGACCATACCCTTACGGCCCTCCTGGGTGAGGAAATGACCATCACCAAGAGCAACCTTCTCACCCTGATGGTGGACGGTCTCAATGCTTCCTACGACGCCCCCATGGCCTGGAACTTCATGTCTTCCGGCACCCCGGCGTCCAACAACAATTATTATGATCCGGACGACAAGCTCCTGTCTTTCTTCGGCCGTGTCAATTACGATTACAAGCACCGTTATTCCCTGGGATTTACGCTCCGCGCCGACGGCTCGTCCAAGTTTTCCCGCGGCAAGCGTTGGGGCTTCTTCCCCTCCGCAGCCGTTTCCTGGACCATTTCCAACGAGCGCTGGATGGAGGGTACACGCAACTGGCTGGATCAGTTGAAGGTCCGTTACAGCTTCGGTACTGCCGGTAACAACAACATCCCTTCCGGCCAGATCTCCAAGCAGTACGCTTCCACCGTCACGGCCTGGCTCAGCCAGAGCAATAACTACTGGATGGCCGGCAAGATCATGAACAATCCGGACCTTACCTGGGAAACCACCTACACCCACAACGTGGGTATGGACTTCGGCCTGTTCCAGGGACGCCTGAGCGGTAGCCTGGAAGTGTATCAGAACGATATCAAGGACCTTCTGATCAACTTCCCCATCACCGGTTCCGGCTATGACAGCCAGTACAGGAACCTGGGAAGCACGCGCAACCGCGGTATCGAACTCACCCTGAATGCCCCCATCATTTCCAAGAAGGATTTCTCCCTGAACATCGGCGGCAACATCGCCTATAACCGGAACAGGGTGATGGACCTGGGCGGCCTTCAGCGTATTACCGCACAGTCCTACTGGGCTTCCACCGAAATCGGCGACGATTATGTGGTGGAGGTGGGCCAGCCGCTGGGCAATATGTACGGCTATGTGAGCGACGGAATGTACAGCGTGGACGATTTCACCTGGAACGGTTCCAAGTGGGTGCTCAACGAGGGCGTGGTGGATTGTTCCGCCATCATCGGCTCCAATTATATGATGCCCGGCGCCCCCAAGTACAAGAATGTGGACCGCAGTGAAGACAATAAGGTCACCGTGGCCGACCGCACCGTCATCGGCAACGCCTCTCCGGATTTCACCGGCGGTTTCAACTTCTCCGGCTATGCCTACGGGTTCGATTTCAGCGCCAACTTCAACTTCATGATCGGCAACCAGGTGTACAACGCCAACAAGGTGGAGTTCACCTCTTCCCGTAAGTTCTCCAACCGCAACCTGATGAATTTGATGGATGTGGACAAGCGCTGGACCAATATCGACTGGAATACCGGTGAACTCATCACCGACCCTGCAACGCTCAAGTCCGTGAATGCGGGAAAGACCATGTGGGCTCCCTTCGTGGGCAATGCCGTGTTCAGCGACTGGGCGGTGGAGGACGCTTCCTTCCTGCGCCTGCAGAGCCTCACCATCGGCTACACCCTTCCCGAAAGCCTCACGCAGAAGGTTCACCTGCGCCGCGCACGTATCTACGTAACCGGCTCCAATCTCTTCTGTCTCACCAAGTACTCCGGATACGACCCCGAAGTGGATACCCGTCGCGCCACCCCGCTTACCCCGGGCGTGGATTACTCGGCCTATCCTAAGAGCATCGGTTTCGTGGCCGGTATCAACCTCACCTTCTAATCCGCTACAGATATGAAAAAGATTGCATATATCCTTTCTGCGGCCATCATTGCCGCCCTGGCGGTTTCCTGCGACAAGTTCCTGGACAGCGAATCCCCGTCGGCTTTCGATGCGGCCACCGTGTACTCCAACTACTCGCTCACGGAAGGTACCATCTTCGGCATTACCGAAGCTTTCTGCGAAGTGAACTCCTATCGCGGCCGTTTCCTGCCCTGGTACGGCCATAATACCGATATTGAATGGTACAATACCTATAAGAAGGGAGACGGAAAGTCGGACATCTCCGGCTATGACTGCCTGCCCAACAATTCCCAGCTCAACCTCTCCAACGGTCCCTTCCCGCTGATGTATATGGGCATCGAGCGCGCCAACCTGGTGATCGAGGGCATCCGCGAATACGGTAATGTGGAGGCAAATGCCGATATGGCCTATCTCCTGGGCGAAGCCCTTACCCTCCGCGCGATGATCTACTACGACCTCACCAAGGCCTGGGGAGACGTTCCCGCCCGTTTCACCTCCCTTACCTCGGACGCCATCTACGCTCCCAAGGACAGCCGTGACGTGATTTACAAGCAGATCCTCTCCGACCTGGACGAGGCCATCCCTTATCTTCCTTATCCCGGACAGACTGCCGCCACCTCCCGCACGGACCGCGTGAACAAGGTGTTTGCCGAGGGCCTTTACGCCCGCATCGCCCTGGCCGCCTCCGGCTATGCCATCCGTCCCGACGACGGCATGGTGGGAACCGGTGACCTGGGAACCATCCGCCTTTCTTCCGATCCGGAACTCTCCAAGGAGGTCCTCTATCCCAAGGCTCTCGCCTATCTGAAGGATGCTTACGGAAAGGCTTCCCTGGAAAAGGATTTCGAGGCCTACTGGTATAAGCAGAACAATATGGATAACCTCACGGCAGGTCCTTCCTTCGAGACTTTGTATGTGATTCCCTTCGGCGCCGGCCGCGGCCGCTGGAACTTCACCTATGCCGTCGCTTCCGAGGGCGCCAGCATCACCAACGGCGTTTCCCGTGGCGGTGATGCGGGTCCGCTTCCCACCGTTTACTTCATGTACGGTGACAAAGACAAGCGCCGGGATGTCACTTGCGTGAACTTCAAATGGAACAAGGACAATACGCTGGAGCCTTCCGGTATCGGCAAATGGTATTTCGGCAAGTACCGCTACGAATGGATGAATGCCCAGCCGTACACCGGCGGCAACGATGACGGCATCAAGCCCGTTGTGATGCGTTATGCCGATATTCTGCTGATGGCTGCCGAGATTGAGAATGAACTCAACGGCCCTTCCGATGCCAAGAAATACCTCCGCGAAGTCCGTGCCCGCGCCTGCGGCGAGGATGAGGCCGAAACCTATGTGGAAGCGGTATCTATCTCCAAGGAGTATTTCTTCGAGGCCATCGTGAAAGAACGTGCCCTGGAATTCTGCGGCGAGTTCCTGCGCAAGGCAGACCTCATCCGCTGGAACCGCCTGAAGAGCAGTCTGGACTATGCAAAGGCTCAGATGCTGAGTCTCCGTGACCTGGAGGGAACCTTTGGCACCCTGTTCAGCGGAGATATCGCGTATGCCCCTTCCGCAGACGGAATGTCCCTGGATATCAAGTTCCTGGCTCCGGGCGAAAAGGCCCCTGCCGGATACGAACTCTCGGCCGGTTATGTAACCAAGTATGACGATGCCAAGAAGACCGGATTCTACAAGGAGAGGATCGAAGGCATTTATGTCAGCGATCCCGAGCAGCACATGTTCTGGCCCATCTTCAACGATACCATGACCAACAGTCAGGGCTACATCAAGAACGATTATGGCTATGACAACCTCTAATAACTCCCGAGAATTATGAAAGCGATGAATAAAATCAAATATGCGATTCTCGCCCTGGCCGCCGTCGTCGCCGCTTCCTGCCAGAGAGAACAGTTCAATCCCAATGAACAGCTGAATCTCTCCCGCTGCCTGCAGCCGATGAACCTGAATGCGCGCGTTAGCGCCGCCCTGGGCGACGTTGTCACCTTCTCCTGGGATGTGACCAAGGATGCCGAGGTGTATGTCCTCACCGTCCTCACCGCCGATGGAAACACTTACCTTACCGAGGAACTGGGTCCCTCCGCCGTGCCTTGCCAGAAGAAACTGGAGGCCGACAAGACCTACACCTTCAGTGTGCAGGCCAAGGCGGAAGGGAAGGGTGATTCCAAACTGGCCGAATACGGAAAGACCTTCAAGACCTTTGCCGTAAAGGACAACCTGTTCCTTAAGGTAACGGACCGTACTGCGGAAAGCGTCACCCTTGCCTGGAGCAAGGATGTGGCCGATTACCAGGAGGTTTCCCGTATAGACCTGTACTATCCCGGAAGTGATGAGGTGGTTATTTCCCACGAACTCACCGCCGGGGAGATTGAAGCCGCCACCGCCAAGGTGGACGGGCTGCATCCCGGCACGGAGTACGTCTTCACCCTTATGTTCCTGAGCGCCAGCCGCGGCCAGGTGGATGCCTGGACCACGCCCGATACCGCCGGTTTCACGGAGGTGAACTCGCTGGAAGGCCTGCAGAACGCCATCAAGACCGCAGGCGCCCAGATCCTCCTCAAGATGGAAGGCTCTCCCTATGACCTGGAAGCCGTGGATATCTCCAATCCTTTCGCCATTATCGGCGAAGAGTCGGCCGACGGCACCAAGCCTGTGATCCAGGGTGAGTTCCACATTGCCGACAACTGGGCTTCCGACGGCGTCCATAACCTCTATTTCGAGGGCGTGGAATTCAACGGAGGTCCCACCGCCACCAGTCCTTCCGGATTCGGCTTCGCCATCCAGAACAAGAACGGCGGCACCGTCAAGGGCAAGAATGTAGGCAGTATCACCTACAGGAACTGCGTGATCGCCAACTACACCAAGGGCCTTATCTACGAATGGGGTAACGAAATGGTGCTGGGTGACGTAATTTATGACAGCTGCGACATCCACGATATCAACTCCGACGGTACCGTGGGCGGCGACGTCTTCGACATCCGCCAGGCTACTACCGTGAAAACCCTCAAGTTCGTGAACAACACCATCTGGCAGGGTATGCGTACCTTCGTCCGCTTCGACGCCGGTTCCATCGAGTCTCTGGTGTTCGAGAACAACACCCTATGCAACCTGAACTTCGTGGACAACGCCAACAACGCCGGTGTTTTCGGCCTGCAGATCGTGCCCGCTTCGTTCTCCTTCAAGAACAACCTCTTCCTCTACATGGTGGAAAAGGCTGTCCTTGCCGGTGCGAACACCAAGTACAAACCCGCTTCCGAAATGGGTGTGGCGGCTTCCAACAACTGGTTCTACAACGTTGTGGAAACCTACTTCACGGATAGCTTCACCCTGGCCAACGCCGCGGGTACCATCCTTTCCAGCGATCCTTGCTATAACGCTCCCGGCGGATTCTTCAATCTGAATCCGGACTCCGAGATTGCCGGCAAGGGCGTGGGTGCTCCCAAGTGGTGGACTCCCTACGTGGAGGAGCCCGAGGACCTCACCCTGGGCAAGGTGGAAGGAAACAAGACCTGGAACCTGGCCAACGCCAAGTTCTTCTCCGGCACCATCAAGAAGCAGATGGTCCGTGACCTGTTGCTGATCAATGCTTCCGAGCAGAACAGCATCGTGGTGGACGGCGGAATGCTCAACTTCCAGACGGCTGCCGTTACCAACCGGCTGGGCGTTCCCACCAGCGGCTTCGTAGCCTTCAAGGTGGACGGCCCCGGCTCCCTGCTGATCAAGGCGGCCGACCCTGAATCCAAGGGCAACCACCTGGTGGTGGGCGTGGGCAACCTGGAAGGGACGGAGATTTCCCTCAAGGGTGGCGCTTCCGCCATGGCCGATATGGATAACGCCCAGAAGATCGTCATCTCCTCCATCGCCGGGGAATCCCTGGTATACGTATTCCCTTCCGGTCCCGTGAGCCTGGAGAAACTGGCCTGGAGCACGGACGTGACTCCGGTGAACACCGCCCTTCCTACGCCTGCTCCCAAGGCCGATCCCGCCTCCATCACTTCCGGTGATGCCGTGGATATAACCATCTCCTGGGATCCCGTGGAGAATGCCGGCGGCTACTCCGTTGTCTTCAACGGCAAGACCAACGCTGTCTCCGATGGTACGCAGTTCGTAATCGGCGGTACCACTACCGGTATGCTGGATGCCGGCAGCTATAAGGTGGAAGTGTATGCCAATCCTTCCAAGGATGACATCTACAACACCGAATCGGCTGCAGGCGTGGCCGCCTTCGCCGTACTGCCCAAGGGCGGTGGCGAGGAAGGCTCCGAACTGGTGGTGAACAATGTGGACGCCCTGCTGGCAGCCATCGCGGCCGGCAAGGACGCCGTGACGCTGGCCCCCGGCAGCTATGACCTGGGCGGCAGCCTCACCGTCACCGCCCCGCTTGCCCTCAAGGGACAGCCCGGCGCCGAGGTCCTGGGCGGCTTCAAGCTCAGCGGCCAGGTGGGCAGCTTCTCGCTGGAGAACCTCACCGTGAAGGCTAACGGTGGAGACATCCTCCTGAACCTGGACAACGCCGAGGGCGTAACGGCCGAATCCGTGACGGTGAAGAACACCGTTGTGGACGGCTTCACCAAGAGCGTCATCTACGCTTCCAACACGGCCGACAAGTTCAACATCGGCGAAATCCTCTTCTCCGGTATGGAGGTGGTCAACCACGGTACCGGACAGGGCGTGCTGGATCTGAGAAACGGCACCTACGGCAGCTTTACGCTGGAAGAGAGCACCGTCACCGGCGGCCGCGACTTCCTGCGCATCGACGCTCCCTGTACTATCGATGCCGTGTACGTGAAGCACAACACGCTCAACAACCTGAACGATTCCGGCAACGCCGGCGGTGTGTTCTGCGTACGTGCCACTCCTTCCATCTACGAGGTTTCCTACAACATCGTGGCCAACATCGCCAACTCCATCAGCGGCCGTACCGCCGCCATGAAGCCCAAGATGAAGAAGAACGTCTGGTACAACATCGGCGAGAAGTTCTACACGGGCTGCATCGATGCGGAACTGGCCGTGGACGGCGGTGGCGTTGTGCTCACCAACGATCCTTTCCAGGATGCCGCCAATGGCAATTACACCCTCACCAACGCCGTGGTCATGAGCCTGGGCGCCGGTGCCTCCAAGTGGAATCCCGCCAGCGTACCCGTTAGCGAAGGCGCATCCATCACCGTTTCCAGCGTGGACGAGTTCACCGCTGCCGTGGATGCCGGCAAAACGGACATCCGCTTCGCTGCTGGTGTGTATGACCTCTCCGCCGCCGCCATCACCCTTACTGCCGGAATGCATCTGGGCAGTGAGGAGGGCGCTGTGCTCAAGGTGAACCAGCTGAACCTGGCCGAAGGGGAGCTGGGCAACATCCTCATCGAGAACCTGCTTATCGAAGGGGACGGGGCCAACAACCTCATCAACGTAGGTGCAGCCTCCGTGGTGAACAACCTCACGCTCCGGAACTGCCATGTGACCAACATCAAGAAGAGCGTCTTCTACGGCAATGCCGAAGGTTCCTCCTTCCAGGCCCTGGTCTTCTCCGGCAACTTCTTCGGAGAGCTGGGCGGCGGACAGGGCACCATCGACATCCGCAAGGGTGACTACAAGGTGATCACCTTCCAGCACAACACCGTGGTGGGAGGCCGTGACTTCATCCGGGCCGATGGAGGCCGCGTTACCGGAGCCGTGAACATCGTAAACAACACCTTCGACGGTGTAACCCTGAACAACGGCAACGGTGTGCTCTACGTACGTTCCACGCCCGAGAGCTATGAGGTGAAGAACAACCTGTTCCTGAACGAGAACGGAGATAACAACCTGCTTTCCAAGGCGGCCGGTGTCACCGTTCCCACCTATATGGCCGGCAACTTCTTCTGGAACTGCACGGCCGAAAAGTTCTGGACGGGCCTCATCACCCAGGAGATGGCCACTGCCAACGGCGGTGCCATCCTGTCCTCCGATCCGGTGCGGGATGCCGCCAACAACGATTACACCCTGGTTGACGCCCTTTGCCTGGCCTCCAACGTGGGCGCCGGCACCTGGAACCGCAACGCAGGTACCATCTCTTCCGACGTTACCGTGAAGACGGTGGCCGAACTGGGTACCGCCCTGGATGCCGGCAAGACCGGTATCACCCTCAAGGCGGGTACTTATGACCTCCGCGAACTCACCGACGGCGGCGTCATCAGCCTCGTGGCTCCGCTCCGCCTGCAGGGTAACGGCAACGTAGAGATTATCGGCGGCTTCAAACTGGGCGTGGGCACCACCACCTTCGAGGCACGGAACATCAGGTTCAACGGTGCCGAGAAGGCCCTGGGCAACGCCTTCGAGATTGCCGAGGCTACCCAGTTGTACAAGGTCCAGATCATTGACTGCGACATCTTCGGCTATAACAAGAGCCTCTTCTACGGCAACGGAGCCGAATCCAAGGTGGAACTGTTCGACTTCCAGAAGAACCTGGTCCACGGCTTCGGCACCGGCCAGGGGATGATTGACATCCGCAAGGGCGTGTACGATGTGATCAACGTTTCCAAGAACAGCTTCTACGACGGCGGCCGCGACTTCATCCGCTGCGACAAGGAGATTGCCGGAAACATCGCCATCGTGAACAACACCTTCGCCTTCTGCTCCATCGATGCCGGAAACGGCCTGCTCTGGGTCCGTTCCTGCGCCGACAATCCGCAGAAGTACAACGTGAAGAAGAACCTCTTCCTGAACCTCACCGGCAAGACCATCCTGGCCAAGAGCGGTGCCACGGTGCCCGTGATGGAGGGGAACTACTTCTTCAACGTGGGTGAAGGCTTCTTCGGAGGCGCCATCGACCAGGCCACCGCCACCCAGGGCGGCGCCGTCCTGGAGGCCGATCCTTGCGCCGGTTCCGCGGATTTCAACCTGGTGCTCACCAATGCCGACCTCAAGAAGGCCGACGTGGGCGATCCCCGCTGGAACTCCGCATCACCCAACTACACCCGCAGGAAATAATTCCTGGGTAACAAAAAAGGAAGCCGGGGGTGATACCCCGACTTCCTTCCAGACAACTAATAACAGATACCATGAGCTTTATCAACCCAGATTTCATGCTCCAGACGGAGACCGCCCGCACCCTTTATCACAAGTACGCGGAAAAAATGCCCATCATCGACTATCACTGCCACCTGGTTCCGCAGCAGATCGCCGAAAACATCCAGTTCCGGGACATCACCCAGCTGTGGCTGGTGGATGGACATTACGGAGACCATTACAAGTGGAGGGCGATGCGTGCCAACGGTGTTAATGAAGAATATATCACCGGTGGAAAGTACGATTCCTGGGAAACCTTCCGGAAGTGGGCAGAAACGGTTCCTTATACCATGCGAAACCCCCTGTATCACTGGACGCACCTGGAGCTGAGCCGTGTCTTCGGCATCGATAAGCTCCTCTGCCCGGCCACGGCCCGCGAGATTTTCGAAGAGTGCAACGCCAAGCTCGCTACGCCTGAGTTCCGGGGCCAGGCCCTTATCCGCAGATTCAACGTGGAGACCGTCTGTACCACCGACGACCCGGCCGACGACCTCCGCTGGCACAAGATGATTGCCGCCAAGCCCTTCGGCACGCAGGTTATTCCCGCCTGGCGCCCGGACAAGGCCATGGCCATCGAGAATCCCGAGGCCTACAAGGCCTATCTGAAGCAGCTGGGAGAGGCTGCCGACAAGGAGATTGACTCCTATGCCGACCTTTGTGAGGCCTTGCAGAAGCGGCACGACTACTTTGCCGCCAACGGCTGCAAACTCTCCGACCACGGCCTGGAGAATTTCTATTCGGCCGATTACAAGGAGCTGGAAATCGAGCTCATTTTCAAGAAGGTGCTCATGGGCATCAAGCCCAATCCCAAGGAGCTGGAGAAATTCCGGAGCGCTTTCCTCCACGACCAGGCCGTGATGGACGCCGAGGCCGGCTGGACCCAGCAGTTCCATATCGGCGCCATCCGCAACAACAACAGCAAGATGTTCGGCCTGATCGGCCCCGATACGGGTTATGACGCCATCCACGACCAGGAGATTGCTGCGGCGGGCCATAAATTCTTTGACCGGCTGGCGGCGGAGGACCGACTCACCAAGACCATCCTCTACTGCCTCAATCCCAAGGACAACGAGGTGATGATGACGATGCTCTATACCTTCAACGACGGAACGGTGCCCGGCAAGATGCAGTTTGGCAGCGGCTGGTGGTTCCTGGATCAGGAAATCGGTATGCGCAGGCAGATGGATGCCCTTAGCGTACTGGGCCTGTTCAGCCGTTTCGTGGGAATGCTCACGGACAGCCGCAGTTTCATTTCCTATCCCCGTCACGAGTACTTCCGCCGCATCCTCTGCGACGTGCTGGGCAAGGACGTGGAAGAAGGCAAGCTGCCGAAGAGCGAACTGGAAACCATCGGCCGGATGGTGGAGGACATTTCTTACAACAACGCCAAGAATTACTTTAATTTCTAATGAGGTACATCAAGATCAATCCTGCCGACAATGTGGCCGTTGCGCTGGAAGACCTTTCCAAGGGAGAGGTGGTGGAAGGCGTAACGCTGGTTACGGACGTTCCCCGCGGGCATAAGATAGTGCTGAAGGGCCTCAGGGCGGGGGAGAACGTAATCAAGTACGGTTTCCCCATCGGCCATGTAACGGCCGATGCGCCCAAGGGTTCCGTGGTGGACCACAGCTGCATCAAGACCAACCTGGAAGGTTTGCTGGATTACA
>JAIKYL010000134.1 GCA_024683255.1 Bacteroidales bacterium
CTTTCCGTGAGAGGGATCCTTGCCGATATACCTGCCTTCACCGGCAGATAATGGGTATAGTTTCCTGATAATACATCTTCTTTGTGCACTTCCTGATAAACGGGATCTTCTACGGATGTATTGTCGTCTGTTGAACCATAATTCTCGGGCGGAGGAATGTCGTCTATGTCGTCTGTAATGCTTGAACCACCGTCGGAGTTTTCTATATTTCCTCCAAATGGAACAGGGCCGTCGGGAATATTGATTGGCTCCGTTACAATTTCAACGGGCCTATAGGTTCCACTCCTGGATATAGGCGTTACCAGGGCTGCCAGGAGGCCGCTTCCGGCCACTATGCCCGCTGCAGGAGCTATTTTCATGTTTAGCTTTTTCCCGTTTGTCGGTGCTGGAATAAAAGGCGAAGAGACAAAGGGCTCATAGGTCTCCTCCGCCGGTTTGGAAATGTCCGCGGGCTCTGTCCCTTTCGGTTCCGGATGCTCTTCCGGTACAATCTGCTCAGACTCTTCCGGCTCTTCTATAACTACTTCGTTCTCAACTGTCTCCTGTGGTTCTATCACTTTCCGGACCGGCTTTGGCCTAGCAGTTTGTGCTATAAACGGCAGAGGTTGTGCTGGCTCTTCCAACACTACTGTATCCACGGCGGAAGCCACCGGAGCGGAAGGCTGCGGCATAACTTGAATGACATTCTCCGGAACGGAAGGCCGGCGAAGGAACAGAACAGCAGCGAGTCCGGCGGCCACGGTCACGGCTGCCACCCAGATCCAACTCCTGGTGGCATGGCCGGCTGCGGTGGAACCGCGGCGGGCGTGGAAATCGGCCAGGCTCCCCTCCGGGAGGGCGCTTTCGTACCCTTCCAACTTATCCCTCACGATGTCTTCCCACTTTCTCATGGTTCCTTCAAATATTGTTTAATCTTCTCTTTCAATTCTTTTCTGGCCTTGGCCAGCATGCCGGCCGATCCTTTCTCGCTGATGCCCAGCATATCGGCAATCTCCTTGTGCGAGTATCCGTCCAGGCAGTACAGGTTGAAAACGGCCCTTCTGGTATCCGGCAGTGCCGATATCCACTCCAGCAGCTTCTCCTGCGGCACCGCCTCCATCTCTTCTTCCGTGGGTTCCGGGAGGGTGTCCTGGGGCCAGAGATCCAGGGAGACCGTCCGCCACTTGTGCCTTTTTATCTGGTTGATTGCCTTGTTGATGGCAATCCGGCTTATCCATCCCTGCAGGGAGCCTTTCCCGGAGTAGCTGAATGAGTGAATCTTGTCCAGGGCCTGTATGAGCGCATCCTGCATGAGGTCCTTCGCTTCATCGGCATCTCCCATATAACGCCTGCAGAGTGTATACACCTTTGCTGCATATCTTCTATACAGCTCATCCTCCGCCAATCTTTCTCCGTTACAGCAGTGCCTGGCCAGTTCCTGCTCACTCAGCTCTTTGTACAACTCACAGGGTCATTTATCATCGCAAAGATACAATCAAAAACCCGTTTCTGCCATATAAACACCGGGATTATAAAAATACGTCTGCGAAATCTGATTTTTCCGCAGACGTATCATAAATTATCGGCCTTTTTACCAGTTCTTCCTTTCAAAAGTCCACTGGGGATAGAAGGTTTTCTCGTATTCTTCGTTCATGAAGAGGGCCGAGTCCCCTACCATGCCCTTGAGCTGCCAGTTCATCCACTGGCGGGCCACTACGGCAAAGGCGCCGGCGTGCTTCTCATAGTAGGTGCCGTGATGGCCGTCAAGCGTGGAAATCTTTACCACGGGGATGTCATCGGCAATGCGGCCCCAGTCCCCGTTGGCGTTGTTGTAGGCCACATCGGCCACGCCGCCGTTGATGTACAGCATGGGAGTATGGAGGTTGGCCAGGGATTCCTTGGAAGCGCCGCTCATGGACATTTCGCCGATACCGGAGTTGAAGATCATGCAGGTCTTGATCCTGGGGTCGTGGGCAACGGCCAGTACTTGGGCACCGCCGCAGGACTGTCCCATTGCCGCCACCTTCTCCAGGTCAATGAGATGGTAGTACTCACTCCCCTGGTTGGCGTCCTGGTCCGTTATCCAGTCCAGGGCCTCCAGCATCTGGCGGGCGTAGGTGCGGAAAGGCTGAGGGGCCGGTTCGGCCTTCTTGCCCTTGTTCTTTTTGGCAGCGGCGGCAGCGGCTTTCTGGGCCGCTTCCCTTTCGGCCTGCTGGGCGGCCAGTTCGGCCTCCGTATAAGGCGTGAGGCGCTCTCCGTTGCCCATAATGGCCAATTCCTTGGTCTCCGGGTACCAGCCTCTTACAACGCCCTTCCACTGGGCATAGAAGGCGTCGTCCGGCATATCCATGTACGGGCCGATGGCCAGGACCAGGTATCCGTAGGAGGCCACCTCGCTAAGCAGGCGGCTCATTTCCAGGCTGTTGTTGGCGCAGGCGCCGTTGGCATAGAGGAGCACCGGAATCTTTCCGTTTTCCTTCACGTAGGCGTTAAGGTCCTGCGGACGGTAGATCATGTGGGTGGGCAGGCTTTCGTCCCCGATGGCAACCGACTTGTACGGGCCGGTGCCGCCGTTTTCAATCACCTGGGCCTGCTGGGTTTGGGCAAGGCCGATGGCGCCGCAGGCGAAGAGGGCTGCAGCGAATGCAAGAACTTTCTTAAGATTCATATAGCTAGTGATTTGTGGTTATTCTCTTATACAAATGTACGTTTTTTTCCAAAAAACGCCAAAAAATGACTATCTTTGGATGCTTTGAATTAATCCGTCATGAAGAAACTCTTATTCGTTTTAACCGCATTCCTGGGTCTTGCCGCTGCATCGGCCCTTGCACAGGTCCATCAGTCCGCCGCCGCCGTCCAGGCTCTGCAGGAAGACCGTACGCGGGCCGGCAACAACCTCAATTCCTATGAGTTTTTCCCCATCAAGGACACCAAGGCTCCTGCCGGGTACAAACCCTTCTATGTGAGCCATTACGGCCGCCACGGCTCCCGTTCGGACTGGGGTGGCAACGCCTTCCTGGGCGTCATTGCCGTCATGGAACAGGGGCAGGCCAGAGGCATCCTTACCCCGGACGGAGAAATGCTGCTGGAAGGTGCCCGTAAGGTCCTGGCAGGATGGGACGGCATGGACGGCCGCCTGTCCCAGCGCGGTGTAAGGGAACATGCCGCCATTGCCAAGCGCCTGTATAACCGTTATCCGCAGGTCTTCAAAGGACAGAAGGACGTGAGGGCCTTTGCCAGTACCGTGCAGCGCTGCATCATTTCCATGAATTCCTTCACCAATTCCCTCATCCGGCAAAATCCCAAGCTGGAAATCCGCCTGGACACAGGAGAGAAGTTCATGGAGTATCTGGACAATGAAAAAGGCTGGCAGCAGAAGACCGGCAAGGCCATGCGCAAGAGCTTTGAATACATGAGGGACATTCCGGACGATTCGTTGGGCGTACTCTCCAAGGTGTTCACAAATCCTGTTGCCGCCCGGGAGATAGTGAAGAGCGCTCGTCATTTCACGGACGATGTATTCAACACCGCGCGCGTAGCGGAAGATTTTGACATAGAGGAAGATATCTACAGCGTACTCCCCTTCGACGCCGTATACCGCCGCTGGGCGCAGAACAACATGTTCCTGTATCTGGGCCACTGCAATTCGGTGGATTCGGGGGCTGAGCGCGTTCCCATGGCAGAGTCCCTGGTGGCGGACATAGTGACCAAGGCCGATGAGGCCATCGCCGGCGGAAAGTACTGCGCGGATCTCCGCTTCGGCCACGACTATCCGCTCATGGCCCTGGTGAGCTATCTGGGCATTGAGGGCGTAGGAGACCGCCTGGAGGTGGAAGAGATCTGCGACAAATGGCTGGGCTTCTGGAACATCCCCATGGCCAGCAACTTACAGATGATCTTCTATAAGAACAAGGCCGGAGACGTCCTGGTGAAGTTCCTCTACCAGGAACAGGAGAAGCTCCTGCGGGGGCTGGAACCCTACCAGGGACCCTACTACAAGTGGGAAACGGTGAAGGCCAACCTGGAAGGATACAAAAGATAAAATTTTTTAAATTTGCCGGAGAAACCAATTGCTTTTCTCCGGCAAATGTTTTAATTTTGTAACCCGTATTCAAGACACCTTCAAAGATATGAAATACGGGTTCGACAACCAGAAGTACGTGCAGATCCAGTCGGATCGCATCAAACAGCGCATCGCCACCTTCGGCAACAAGCTTTACATGGAATTCGGCGGAAAACTTTTCGACGATTACCATGCCAGTCGCGTACTGCCCGGTTTCGAACCGGACAGCAAGTTCAAGATGCTGAACCAGATGAAGGACGATCTGGAGATCATCATCGTAATCAGCGCCGTAGACATAGAGAAAAACAAGGTCCGGAGCGATTTGGGCATTACCTACGACGTGGACGTGCTACGCCTCAGGGACGAATTCATGGCCCGCGACTTCAGCGTGAACAGCGTCGTTATCACCCACTACAATGGCCAGTCCAGTGCCGATGCATACCGCAAACGCCTGGAACGCATGGGCATCAAGGTCTATTACCACCATACCATTGAAGGCTATCCCAATAACGTGGCCCTCATAGATTCGGAAGAAGGCTTCGGCAAAAACGACTATGTGAAAACCACCAAGCCCCTTATCGTGGTCACGGCTCCCGGCCCCGGCAGCGGCAAGATGGCCGTGTGCCTAAGCCAGCTTTACCAGGAGAACAAGCGCGGCATTAAAGCCGGTTATGCCAAGTTCGAGACCTTCCCGGTTTGGAGCATGCCCCTCAATCATCCCGTTAACATAGCCTACGAGGCAGCTACGGCCGATTTGGACGACGTGAACATGATTGACCCCTTCCACCTGGACGCATACGGGGAAACGGCCGTAAATTACAACCGGGACGTGGAGATCTTCCCGGTGATGAACGCCCTTTTCGACGACATCTACGGTTCCTCCCCCTACAAGTCCCCCACGGACATGGGCGTGAACATGATCGGCTCCTGCATCAGCGACGACGCCGTGTGCTGCGAAGCCGCCCTCCAGGAAATCATCCGCCGCTATTATACGGCTCTCTGCAATTTTGCCGATGGAAAGGCCACGGAGCAGGAGGTGAACAAGATTGCCCTCCTGATGAAGCGCGCCAAGATTACCACGGCCGACCGCAGGACCACCGTGGCGGCCAAAGAAAGGCTGCAGCAGTGCGAGCTGGCCGCCGCCGCCATCGAGCTGGAAGACGGGACCATCCTGACAGCCGGAACCAGTTCCCTGCTGGGCCCCAGCGCTGCCCTTCTCCTGAATGCCCTCAAACACCTGGCCGGCATTGCCCACAATGTGAAGCTCATCCCGCAGCAGATGATCCAGCCCATCCAGACCACCAAGGTTACCTATCTGCACGGACACAATCCCCGCTTGCACACGGACGAGGTGCTGGTGGCCATTTCCATGCTCAGCCTCATTGACGAGAACTGCAAGCTGGCCCTGGCCCAGCTGCCCAACCTGCGGGGCGCACAGGTGCACTCCACCGTGATGCTGAGCGAGGTGGATAGGAAAACCTTCAACAAGCTGGGTATCGGCGTCACCTGTGACCCGGTAAAGAAAATCAACGGCTAAACAGCTCTGCCAACATACAGCGAACGGATCCTCCTCCCACGGACTCGATATGCGGGATGGGGATGGGTACAAGCATGGCCTCCCGGGACAGATCGGCCCGCTGGTCTTCCCGGAGGGCATCAAAAGCACTCTGGGACATTAGGAGCAGGCGCTCTTCCCTGTCATTCTGCACCTCCAGCATGTTGCCGGCAAAATGCTCCATCTGCTCCAGGGAAATCTCCACTATGGTTTTTCCGTGGGTGCTCAGGCTTTCCGTTATTGCCGATAATTCGTCTTCAGAGGTAAAGGCTTCCTTGCACAAAACGGCAAAAGACCGGCCCAGGGCCATCATTACGTTGGTATGGTAAATGGGCTTTCCACAGCGGTCCACAGCATGGAAAGGGACCGGCGTAAAATCCATCTTCCGGCAAAAGTCCTGAAGGACTTCCGGGGATGTTCTGGGGGAAAGGCAGGCATAGGCTATACGGGCGTTCCGGTCAAGGACCATGCTACCGGTACTTTCCAGGTATTTCCCCTCCTTTTCCCAATAGGTCAAATCTATGATCCGGCAGGCTCCGGTGGCTTCCAGGATGCGTTTTACCACGGCTTCCTTCCTCTCGGCCCGGCGGTTGGGGGCAAACATGGGATAGAGCACCAGCGTTCCGTCCGCATGGCTGGAAAACCAGTTGTTGGGGAAGATGGAATCCGGGGTTTCCGGCGCCACCGTGTCCTGGATCACAAGGAGCGGCACTCCGCGTGATTCCAGCAGCCCCGCCATGGCGTCAAACTCTTCCAACGCCATTTTCTGAACATCTTTCCCCTCTTCCGGCATCTGCTGGAAATGGTTGTTGGGGGCCGTCTGAGCATTGAAAGAGAAGCAGACGGGTCTTATCATCAGAAGCTGGGTTGCGCCGTTCATTCCTCTGCTTTCCTTTTTGCGGAAGAGATGCTTAGCATCAGATTCCGGATGGAGAAAAAGATGGAGAACTGGCCGATGGCCAGCACCCAGTCGTGCCGGATGATACCGTAGGTGATAATCATGGCGGAGCCTATCACGGCTATGATCCAGTGCCCCATCGGCAGGACGGACTGGTGACGCTTATAACTGTAAATGAGCTGATAGACGGAGCGCAGCTCATAGGTTAATTGCGCCAGGACGCCAAAGAGGAGCAGCCACATCGGAACGTCCTTGTTGTGCAGGAACGTATCCGCAAAGGTGGGTATATCCCTCACGATGAGGGCCAGGATCACCAGCGGAAAAACGGCCTGGAGCACAATGAGAATACGCGGAACCTTCTTGTAAAGGCCCATGACGCCTATATTCCACATATAGATGTAATAGCCCACGCTTTCCCCAAAGATGATGGAGAAGTCTTTACGCAGCCAGCCGTAGACATACAGGATGATGGCGCCGATACTGCTCAGGACCCAGTAAATGCCGGGAGACTCCACCTGACGGGATCTCTCCGACAGATACCATTGGATGAGGATCCGGAGGCCGTAAATGCCCATGCCGGCGAATCCAATGAGATATACCCAAATTGGACTGTTCATGGATTAGGGATTCACGGTTCCGTAGAACTTGAGGAAAACGGCCTCCTGTACTTCCCTGGGCAGGGAGCGGACATAGGAGCGGATGCTGGAAACAGGGTAATCCTTTAACGGAAGCAGGATATGGCAGTCCATGCTGCTGGAGAACAGCGGATCCACATTGAAGCAGATGACCCGGGCCCCGTTGTTGAAATATTTCCGCATGAGCACCGGGAGCCGGTGTTTTCCGTCCGAAAGCGTGCCGATAAAGTGGTCCAGGCTGTCAATATCCTCTTTCTGATGCAGGAACAGCTGCTCCGGATTCACCCGAAGGTAATTGGGCTCAAAGGCGTGGCTGGGACGGGCAATCTCCTCCGCGTCCGGAAGGGCGTAATTCTGCTGCAGGAAGTAATAGGTGAGGCTCTTGTAGAAGTCCGGAAAACTGTTGCTGATGCTAACCGGACCGGTGTAATACCTGGCCGCCGGGTCTTTGGTGGTAAGCACGGAAATGCCCGCCAGCATCATCTTGAGGGCCAGGACTTCCCGCTGGTATTCCTTCCGGATGAAGGATCGGCCCAGCTCGATGCTCTGGGAGAAAATCTCTTCCGCCTTGGGCCCCATCTTCACCAGGCTGGCTGTATAAAAGCCTTTAATCCCGCCGTGGGAGGCCATGATTTCCGAGCCGAAACCAACCCGGTATCCACCCACCAGTTCTCCTCCGGGAATGCTCCAGAGAAGCATGTGCTTGTAATACTTGTCGTATGGATCCGTATCCAAAGGCTTTCCGGTACCCTCCCCAATGGAGCGGAAGGTCTCTTCCCTAAGCCGATATACCTCCTGCATCACCTCAGGGGCATCCTGTTCGGATATAAGATAGACCCTGTAGTCTCCGGATTCAAAGAGCATCTTGTCCTTGAGGGATTCCATCCGCTCCCGGATGATTACCGGGGAAACGGCATCCGCGAGCGGAGCAAGAGGGATTTCCGGAGCGGTCTCTACCGGCTTTTCAAGGCATTGTTCTTCCAGGGCATAGCAGCGGTTATGGAGATACTGGCTAAGCTCTTTGTCCGAGTATTTGGCAATTTCATCGGCCGGAATGGGCTTGCCGATAACAACGTGCACCGTCTGCCCCTGCTTGTTGAACATCTCGTGGGGTAGGCGGACCGTACGGAGTCTGGGATGTATCTGACCCAGCAGGTGGAAATTGCGGGAATTGCCTCCGTCAAAGAAGATGGGAACCACCGGGAAGCCGGAACGGCGGATGAGTTTCATCATGTTCTCCGCCCAGGGCTTGTCTTCCACCACCCGTTTTCCCTGTACTGACGTGCGTTTATCCTTCTTCTGCCAGGTGCCCACTTCTCCGGCGGGGAAAAGGCCCAGGGGACAGCCCTCTCCGATGTGCCCCAGCGCAGCCCGGATCCCGGAAACGGTGCGGGTGTCTCCTGTGGAGATGTTATTGACAGGAATGAACCAGTCCCGGAGATTGGGAATGCGGGCCAGCAGGAAGGTGGTGAGGATCTTGTAATCCGGCCGCTTGCGGGCCACCACATCCGTTAGGATCATGCCGTCTATGCTGCCGTAATGGTGGTTGGATACGGTGATGAAACCGCCTTCTGCGGGGATATTGTCCAGTTGGGAAGAAGTGAGCTCGTAGGCTGCTCCCACGTCTTTGATAACACTGGCCGCGAAATCCGGACCATAATCTTCAAAATGGCGCAGGTTGGTTGCATTCACCTTCTTAAGCTCCAGGATCTTGTAGAGAAGGCTGGAAACCACTCTTCCGGTCAACCCTTTCATCCTTAATTCTTTCTGCAATCCTGCGCGGTCCAGGATAATCTTTTTCTTGTCGTTTGTCCCCATATCTGAGCGTAAAGATACGCATTTTTTCAAAAATGGAGCGCCCGAAGACGCTCCATTAATGTAACAAACGAATGTGCCGCTTCCCTACTTGGACCGCAGGGAAAGGGCGAATCCGCCGGAGCGGGCCATGTGGATGGTGAGCACAGAGTCGGAGGTAAGTTCCAGCCTGGTAATGTCGTAGGCCTGCGGATTGGTCTCAAAATCGGCATCCGGGGCATCGGTGTATAGGATGCCTTCATACACTACGCCGGGGGTGAGGAAATCCAGGGCCACATCCATGTCACGGGCGTTCTCGTCCGTGATACCGCCCACATACCATACGTCGTGCGGCTTCCCGCCCTCGTACACGTAGTCATATACGCTGGAGGTTCCGCTCAGCCGGCCTGAATTAAGGGTGGAGAGCTTGGGATGGCGGGCGGTAATAATATAGGCCCCGGGCTCTGCAGCCAGGTACAGGCTCTTGTCCCAGTCAACGGCCACGTCCTTGATGAACTGGAAGGCGTCCATGAAGCGGGCGTAGTTCTCTACCAGGTCGGCCGCCATCTGCAGCGGGCTGTAGAAGGTCACATACAGGCCCAGCTGGTTGGCAATGGTGTGGCGCATCTTGCCGGTCTCGCCGGGAGCGGTAATGGACATATCCTGCTCGAAGATGCCGGG
>JAIKYL010000152.1 GCA_024683255.1 Bacteroidales bacterium
GCAGGGCCGCCAGCTTTCTTGTTCCTTCTCCCACAGTCTTATACAACAACGTCAGGCTGCCCTCATCGGCATCGCATACCGAAAACGGCCGCCGCAGATAGTATCCGGGAATGTCAATGTGCACAAACTCACCGCCAACATTCCCATTACCCGCCAACACCAATTTATAGGTATCAGCAGCTACTAGCCTGTTCTCTAAAATTGTATAATTCTGTTTATACATAATACTTTTACATTCAGCCATTACCTCCGAAAACCCATAGCCGCCCGTGGCTTTGTGAACGGGAGGGGCCCATCAAAGATGGGAGGGATGAGCGAAGCGAAGGTTTTGGAGGTAATGGCTGAATGTTTCATTTATTTATATTCTTCGTCAATTGTCGAAATACCCAGTGTGATTTCTTCCAGGACGTCCAGCAGTACCTTTACGGTTTCCAGGGCCGTGAAGATGGTTACGTTGTTTTCCACGGCGGTGCGACGGATTTCGTAGCCGTCCAGGTGGCTGCTCTTCTGGTTCAGGTCGATGGTATTGATCACATACTTCACATGGCCTTTTCGGAGCGCCTGGTAAATCTCGTCACTGCCTTCGTTCAGTTTCTTGAGCGTCTTGGTACGTATACCGTGCTCCTTTAGGAAGGCGGCCGTGCCCTTGGTGGCCTCTATGTTGAAACCCAGGTTGTAGAAGCGGCGGATCAGCGGCAGCGCCTCCTCCTTGTCCTTGTCGGCAATGGTGGCGAATACGGTGCCGTAGGCCTTGATGTCCATGCCGGAGGCCTGCAGGCTCTTGTACAGCGCCCTGTTCAGCGATTTGTCGTAGCCGATGGCCTCGCCCGTGGACTTCATTTCCGGGGAAAGGTAGATGTCTATGCCCTTGATCTTGCCGAAGGAGAAGGCCGGCGTCTTCACGAAGTGCTTCTTCCGTTCCGGGAAATAGACCTCCGTGATACCCTGGTCCTTCAGGGATTCTCCCAGCATCACGCGCGTGGCAATCTTGGCCATGGGGATGCCCGTGCTCTTGGAGATGAACGGTACGGTGCGGGAACTTCTGGGGTTCACTTCAATCACGTATACGTTCTCATCGGCATCCACTATGAACTGGATGTTGAACAGACCCACGATGCCGATTTCCTTGCCCAGCTTCACCGTGTCGTCTATGATTTCCTGCTTCACCTTGGGACTCAGGCTGAAGGAAGGATACACGCTGATGCTGTCGCCGGAATGGATGCCGGTGCGCTCCACGTGCTCCATGATGGCGGGGATGAAGACGTCCTTGCCGTCGCAGATGGCGTCCACTTCCGTTTCCTTGCCCATGATGTATTTGTCCACCAGCACCGGGGAATTCTCGTTGATTTCCACGGCGTTCTGCAGGTAGTGGCGCAGGGTGGCCTCGTTGCCTACTATCATCATGGCGCGGCCGCCCAGCACGAAGCTGGGACGCACCAGTACGGGATAGCCGATGTCCTCGGCCGCCTTCACGCCCTCTTCCACGGTGGTCACCGCGTGGGCCTTTGGCTGGCGGATGCCGGTGCGGCGCATGATGGCTTCGAAGAGCTTGCGGTCCTCGGCATTGTCGATGGCCTCCAGGCCCGTGCCGATGAGCGGAACATTGAATTCCTCCAGCGGACCGGCCAGGTTGATGGCCGTCTGGCCGCCCAGGGTAACTATGATGCCGTCCGGCTTCTCCAGGTGGATCACGTTCATCACGTCTTCCGTGGTGAGCGGCTCAAAATAGAGCTTGTCGGAGATGGTATAGTCCGTGGAAACGGTTTCCGGGTTGTTGTTGATGATAATGGCCTCGTAACCGGCCTCCCGGATGGCCCAGATGGCATGTACGGTGGAATAGTCGAATTCCACGCCCTGGCCGATGCGGATGGGGCCGGAGCCCAGCACCAGGATCTTCTTCCGGGCCGAGGGGATGGACTCGTTCTCCTGCTCGTAGGTGGAGTAGAAGTAGGGAACATAGGTCTCATGCTCCGCGCAGCAGGAGTCTATCATCTTGTACACCGGGACGATGTTCTCCTTGAAGCGGAGGCGGATTACATCGGCCTCCTTCCAGCCCCAGAGCTCTCCGATGAACTTGTCGCCGAAGCCCATGCGCTTGGCTTCCCGGAGGATTTCCACGTCTCCGGGCGCCGCCTTCACCCTCCGCTCCATGCGCACGATGTTATAGATCTTCTCCAGGAAGAGCATATCTATCTTGGTGCGGTCGTAGATGCGGGAAAGGTCGATTCTCAGGCGCAGCAGCTGGGCTATGGCGTGGATGCGGTCATCCGTGGGCTTGCAGATGTATTCCAGGAGCTGCTCCTCGGTCCAGTCGTCAAATTTCTTCTTGTGGATGTGGCAGCAGCCGCTCTCCAGCGAACGCATGGCCTTGAGGATGCTCTCCTCAAGCGTGCGGCCGATGGACATTACCTCGCCGGTGGCCTTCATCTGGGTGCCCAGTTCGTTGGAGGCCTCGCTGAACTTGTCGAAGGGGAAGCGGGCCACCTTGGCCACCACGTAGTCGATGGCGGGTTCCGTACAGGCGGGTGCGCCGGCCACCGTAATCTCGTCCAGGGTGAGTCCCACGGCGATCTTGGCCGTAACGCGGGCGATGGGGAAGCCGCTGGCCTTGGATGCCAGGGCCGATGAGCGCGACACGCGCGGATTCACCTCGATGATATAGTACTTGAATGACAGCGGATCCAGTGCAAACTGAATGTTGCAGCCGCCGGCTATGTTCAGGGCCCGGATCAGGCGCAGGGCGCTGTCCCGGAGCATCTGATACTCCTTGTCCGTGAGGGTAAGGGCCGGGGCTACCACCATGGAATCGCCGGTGTGGATGCCCACAGGGTCTATATTCTCCATGGAGCAGATGGCGATGGCGGTGTCGTTGGCATCCCGCATCACCTCAAACTCAATTTCCTTGTAGCCCTTGATGCTCTTTTCCACCAGCACCTCGTGAACAGGGGAGAGGTACAGGGCGTTCCGCATCATATCCTCCATCTCCTCCGGGTTGTAGGCGAAGCCGCCGCCCGTTCCGCCCAGTGTGAAGGCCGGACGCAGGATTACCGGATAGCCGATCTTTTCGGCCGCGGCCAGGCCTTCCTCTATGCTGTAGCAGATTACGGAAGGAATCACCGGCTCGCCGATGCTGAGGCACAGTTCCTTGAAGAGTTCCCGGTCTTCGGCCTTCTCGATGTTCTGGAAGGAGGTGCCCAGGATTTCCACGCCGCATTCATCCAGCACGCCCTTTTTGGCCAGCTGCACGGCCAGGTTCAGACCCGTCTGGCCACCCAGGCCCGGCACCAGGGCGTCCGGGCGCTCGTAGCGGATGATTTTGGCCACATACTCCAGCGTGAGGGGCTCCATATACACCTTGTCGGCCATATTGGGGTCCGTCATGATGGTGGCGGGGTTGGAGTTCACCAGAATCACCTGATAGCCTTCTTCCTTGAGCGCCAGGCAGGCCTGCGTTCCTGCATAGTCGAACTCCGCGGCCTGGCCGATGACGATGGGGCCGGAGCCGATCACCATCACTTTCTTGATATCCTTTCTTCTAGGCATTTTGCTGGTCCTCCATCATCTTAATGAACTTGTCAAAGAGGTTTATGTTGTCCTGCGGACCGGGCGCGCTTTCCAGATGGAACTGCACGCCAAAGACCTTGTCGGCCTTGTTTTCGAAGCCCGCCACATAGCCTTCCGGCACCAGTACATGGGTGGGGGTGAGGGAAGTGCCTTCCACCGAACCGAAGCGGTAGGTCTGGTTAAGGACAGCTATGTTGATGCGTCCCGTGGCGCAGTCCCGCACCGGATGATCCCCGTGCATGCCGCAGCCCATGGGAACCAGCGAGGCGCCGTATTCCAGGCCCATCACCTCCATGCCCAGGCCGATGCCCAGGATGGGAAGCTTGCCCTTCAGGGCGCTGAACAGGGCCCTTACCTCGGGCGCATCCGTTCCGGCAACCGGACCGTTGGAGAAAAGGACTCCGTCCGGATTGAAGGCCAGGATGGCTTCCGGAGTGGAATTGAACGGGACGATGGTCACGTTGCAACCCCGGTCCTTGAGGCAGCGCAGGATGCTGTTCTTGATGCCGCAGTCCACGGCCACCACGTGGAAGCGGTGGTGGGGCGTGCGGGTGACCCAACGCTTGCGGCAGCTTACGCGTTTGAGCTGTTCGGTGGGACGGGGAGTAGCAGCAATGAGGGCCAGGGCCTCTTCCCGGGGCATATCGGCGTCCACTATGGCGGCCATCGGCCTGCCTGCTTCCCGGATTATCTTGGTGAGCATCCGGGTGTCCACGCCGCTCACACAGGGGATGCCGTGTTCTTCCAGTTCCTCTTCCAGGGTCTCCGTGAAGCGGAAGTTACTGGGCGTGTCGCAGCATTCGCGCACCACCAGTCCGCCCAGGCAGGAGCTTCGGGACTCGAAATCCTCGTCCGTGATGCCGTAGTTCCCAATGAGGGGATAGGTCATCACCACAATCTGGTCGGCATAGGAAGGGTCTGAGATAATCTCCTGGTAACCCACCACCGAGGTGTTGAAAACAATCTCCGAAACCCGGTTGCAGGATGCGCCGAAGCCCACTCCGTAGAATTCCTGGCCGGTCTCCAGAACAAGTTTTTTAGAAGGCCTGATCATATTAGTTTATATACTGTTTTTCCGTTTTTCCTGGTTTCCAGCACTTTGCCGTATACCTGCCATCCGTCAAAGGGGGTGGAATGCCCCATGGAGGCAAAGCTGGTACTGTCTATGGTGAAGGGAGCGTCAAGGTCAATGAGGACGCGGTCTTCGGGGGCCGACGGAAGGCCGAAAATGCGCCTGGGGGCCTCCGAAAGGGCTTCCACAAGCCTTTCCAGCGGCACCCGGCCGGTCTTGACCAGTTTGGTGTACAGCACCGGGAAGGCCGTCTCAAGCCCTACGATGCCATTGGCGCTGAGGGCGAATCCCCGGCCCTTTTCTTCGGCCGAATGGGGGGCGTGGTCCGTGGCGATGGCGTCTATGGTGCCGTCCAGGAGACCCTCGATGAGGGCTTCGCGGTCATCGGCCGTGCGGATGGGGGGATTCATTTTGAACCGGCCGTGATCCTGCACGTCGTCCACGGAGAGGCAGAGGTAGTGGGGGGCGGTTTCGCAGGTCACGCGGACTCCGGCGGCTTTGGCCTCGCGGATCAGACGCACGCTTTCGCTGCAGGAGATATGGCAAACGTGGTATCGGCAGCCGCTTTCCCGGCAGAGTTCCAGGTCCCTCTGGATGGGACCCCATTCGCTGCGGGGATCGCTTCCCGGGAGGGAATTGTCTTCGCAGTGGGCGGCCAGGATTACTTTCTCCCGGGCGGCGGCTTCCATGGCTGCGCGCATCATCTCCCTGTCCTGTACGCCGCTGCCGTCGTCCGAGAAAGCGACGCAGTTCCCTTTCAGGGCCTGGAAATCCACCAGTTCGCGTCCTTCCCGCCCTTTGGTGATGGAACAGTAGGGAAGCACGGTGATGACGGCATCCCGGTCGATGGCGGCCTGTTCCAGGGCAAGATGTTCCAGGCTGTCGGGCACGGGATCCAGGTTGGGCATGGCGCATACCAGCGTATAACCGCCCCGGGCCGCAGCCAGGGAGCCTGTCCGGATGGTTTCCTTCCAGGTTTGGCCAGGCTCGCGGAAGTGGACGTGGATGTCACAGAAAGCGGGCAAGTCA
>JAIKYL010000200.1 GCA_024683255.1 Bacteroidales bacterium
CGCTCCCGCAACGACCAGGTGGCCCTGGACCTGAAACTCTTCACCCGCGCCCGCATCCGCACCACGGTGGAGAAGGTGCAGCAGCTGTTCGACGTGCTATTGCAGCGGGCCGACGAACTCAAAGACGTCCTGATGCCTGGCTACACGCACTTGCAGGTGGCTATGCCCTCTTCCTTCGGCCTGTGGCTGGGCGCCTATGCCGAATGCCTGTGCGACGACATGGTGCAGCTGAAAGCCGCCTGGGACATCAACGGCCGCAATCCTTTGGGATCGGCGGCGGGATATGGATCATCGGCCCCCCTGAACCGCACGCGTACCACGGAGCTGCTGGGGTTCCCCAGCCTGGCCTGGAACTCCATCTACGCCCAGATGGGACGGGGACGCACGGAACTGGCCGTGGCCAACGCTTATGCCTCGCTGGCTGCCACGCTGGGCCGTCTGGCTACCGACTGCTGTCTGTTCTCCAGCCAGAACTTCGGCTTCGTGCACCTGCCGGATGCCTTCACCACCGGCTCCAGCATTATGCCGCAGAAGAAGAATCCCGATGTATTCGAACTGGTGCGCGCCCACTGCAACCGCCTGCAGGGCATTCCGGCCCATATCCGCCAGATTATCACAAACCTGCCCTGCGGTTATTTCCGCGATATGCAGGTGCTCAAGGAATTGTATCTGCCGCTCTTCGACCGGATGGACAGCTGCCTGGACATCCTGCTCCTGGCCCTGCCGGGAATGGAGGTGGCGGCCGATCTGATGCAGCAGCCCCTGTATCAGCAGGCTTTCTGCGTAGAGGAGGTGAACCGGCTGGTGGCGGGCGGTGTTCCTTTCCGGGACGCCTACCGCCAGGTGGGCCAGGCCGTGCAGAACGGCAGTTTCCACTTCTCCGGAGAACTGCACCACACGCACGAAGGCTCCATCGGCAACCTGTGCCTTCCCCAAATCCGTGAACGGTTTCAAAGCTTGCTCGCAGCCTTCTCCTCCTGACTCCCGCCCCGTGTGACCCGCTCCCCGGCGTAACTCCTCCCCGGCGTGCTTTAAGTTTTTAAAGCACACTTTTGGGTATCTGTCGCTGTTTTTGCGCTTCAGCCATACTTCTATCCCCTACCTGAAGCACGTTTTTCGCTCTCCGAAGTGGAAAACGTGCTTAAAGTTTTCAATTGCGCCTTTGAGGGCTCTGGAAGGCCGATTTGGTGGACCAGGTCCACGGGACAAAAATGGACCAAGTCCAAAAAGCAACTGGACCTGGTCCACAGAGAGTGGTATCAAAAGTCTTATTCCCCGGCAAAGAGGGTGATCAGATTCAACACCACCTGGGAGGCTTTTTCCATGCTTTCCAGGGGCAGGAATTCCATTTTGCCGTGGAAGTTGAGGCCACCGGCGAAGATGTTAGGGCAGGGCAGGCCTTTGAAGGAGAGGTTGGCGCCGTCGGTGCCGCCGCGGATGGGCTGGATCTTGGCTTTAACACCGGCCATTTCCATAGCTTTCACCGCCTTGTCAATGATGTGGTAGTGCGGCTCCACCTGCTCCCGCATATTGTAGTACTGGTCCTTGATCACGGCCGTGGCCGTTCCCTCACCGTATTTGGTGTTGATGAAGTCCGTCACCTTCTGCATCATTTCCTTGCGGGCTTCGAACTTGGCGCGGTCGTGGTCCCGGATGATGTAGGCAAAATCGGCCTCCTCCACGGTGCCCTTGAAGGAAATTAGGTGGAAGAAGCCCTCGTAGCCTTCCGTGTGCTCCGGACGGGACATCACAGGCAGCATAGCCCCCAGTTCCTGGCCAATGAGGATGGCATTGCGCATCTTTCCCTTGGCATAGCCCGGGTGCACGTTGCAGCCCTGGATATGGATCTTGGCCGATGCAGCGTTGAAGTTCTCGAACTCCAGTTCTCCCACTTCGCCGCCGTCCATGGTGTACGCATAATCGGCCCCAAAACGCGGAACGTCGAATTTCACCACGCCACGGCCGATTTCCTCGTCCGGGGTGAAGCCCACCTTCACCGGGCCGTGCTTGAATTCCGGATGCTCCACCATGTACTGCACTGCGTTCATGATTTCCGCGACGCCGGCCTTGTCATCGGCCCCCAGGAGGGTGGTTCCGTCCGTGGTGATGAGCGTCTGGCCCTTATAATGAAGCATTTCCGGGAACTCTTCCGGCTTAAGCTGCAGGCCGGGAACGCCCTTTAGGTCAATGGCACCGCCGTCATAATTGGGCACAATCTGCGGTTTCACGTCCTTGCCGCTGGCATCCGGCGCCGTATCCACATGGGCAATGAAGCCAACGGCCGGCACTTTCTTATCTATATTGGACGGGATGGAAGCCATCACATAGCCATACTCATCCAGCGTAACCTCCACGCCCATGGCCTTCAGCTCCGCCTCCAGCATCCTCAACAGATCCCACTCCTTGGCGGCGGAAGGCTGGCTTTCGGACTCTTCATTACTCTGTGTGTCCACGCTCACATAGCGCAAAAAACGGTCTAATATCTTTTCCATAATCCTTTATTATTTCAGTTTGCCGTCCCAGCCGCCGTTGGTGGGCTCGTTATCATTGTAACTCCATTTACCCGTAAAAGCGGTGAAATCCTCGTTGAACTCGAACACCAGGCGCCCCTTGGCGTTGTCCTGTGTCCATCGGCCGGTTAAGGTGTGACCGTCCAGCGTTCCTTCTACCCGACCGTTCCGGTAGTCATACGTTGCAGTGACCTTATTGCCATCCTGGCGAAAACGCATCGCATTGAAATTTGTGGAAAAATCTCCAGTAGGGATGGAACCCGTCTTATTGCTCTTGGAAACACTGCCAGACTTCAGGCCACTACCCGTACCGGGTTTCAGCTTGCCGTCCCAGCCGCCGTTGGTGGGTTCGTTGTCATCGTAACTCCACTTACCCGTAAAGGCGGTGAAATCCTCGTTGAACTCGAACACCAGGCGCCCCTTGGCGTTGTCCTGTGTCCATCGGCCCGTTAAGGTGTGACCGTTCAGCGTTCCTTCTACCCGACCGTTCCGGTACTCATACGATGCGGTGACCTTGTTACCGTCCCAACTGAAGACCATGTCATTGAAGTTGGTGGAAAAAACACCGGAACGTCCGGAGCGCTGTGCCCAGGCAGAGAAGGAAAGGCAGCAAAGCGCTATCACTAATAGATATCTCAAACGGTTCATAGCTATAGTAGTTATTGATTATTTGGCTTTTTTCATTGATGCGTAAATCATGTACGCGATGAGGCAGAGGAAAGG
>JAIKYL010000205.1 GCA_024683255.1 Bacteroidales bacterium
GCCCTGGAGCACGGGTTTGTCCCCATTCACCTAGGGCCTTCCCGCCTCCGCACGGAGACCGCTGCCGTTACAGCCGTAGAGGCCGTCTATCTACTGTTTGGATGCTAACCTTACCGCACCCCAGGCCAGGAGGCTCTGGGCAATGAGGTAGGTGAACATGATCACGAACTCCCGGAGATCAAAGCTGATCACATCAAAGGTGCCGGCCGCGATGAGTGAATCCGAGAAGGCGAACAGCAGCGCACCGCAGAGGATAATCCACCAGGAGCAGTGGTCTTCCTTGCAGCGGATAACGCCGCAAAGGGCGCAGAAGCTTAGCATTAACAGCACAAAGCCATACACCGCCATGGGAGCTAACAGGGCTCCCTGGACTTTGAGTACCTTTACCAGCAGGAATACCAGGATTGCCACGCAGACAATGCCCGCCAGCCAGCCCTTCCAGCTCATGCCCTTCCAGGACTTGGAGCCAAAGAGGGTCATATAGAAGATATGGCCGATAAGGAAGGCGCCAATACCGCTGGCAAACATAGGGAAGGCGTCACTTAGCAGGAACGTATCCCCAGCAAAGCCAAACAACTCTGCGGTAATGAGAAGTCCCAGCATTTTCCTGTCTAGCGGATGCTCCACCGCATAGGCCAGCACACTGGCGGCCAAAAGCGGCAATAGGGCCGGTTTCACGGCCGCTGCCAAAGCGGGTTCCCAAATTCTACCCGCCCAGTTAAGCAGGCAGGCTATGGCAAAAAAAACTGCAGGAATGCAATACAGGTTCTTTTTCATGGTGCTGTAACTATGTGATTGTATTACAAAATTAAGAGAAATCGGTGAAAACACATAAAAAATCGTAAAAAAGCGCTAAATGATTCAACCGATTGACTGCCATCCCGTTTTCTGTCCCTATCTTGGCGGCATGATAAAGGAACTGTTGGATTTGACCATGCCGCGGGAGTGCCTTGTCTGCGGACAGCGGCTGGGAGCGGCAGAAGACCATCTCTGCATCTGGTGCGCCGAAGACCTTCCCCTCACTTATTACTGGGAACAGCCGCACAATCTGATGGCCGACCAGTTTAACGCCCTACTGGAAAAACATCGGCCAGATGGCGTCCGGATGGATTATGCCTATGCCGCCGCCCTGCTGTATTACCACCAGGGAAATCCGTACAGGAAGATTCCCCAGGCACTGAAGTACCGCTATAACATCCGGGCAGGCCGATATTTTTCGGCCCTGCTGGGCCGGCTGATGGCCGAAACCGCCCACTTTGCGTCCGTGGACCTGGTGATACCCGTCCCCCTTCACTGGATGCGCCGATGGAAGCGGGGCTACAACCAGGCCGAAGTGATTGCGGCCGAACTGGCCCGCTCGCTGGACGCCCGGCTCCGGACCGACATCCTGGTCCGGCAGCGGCGTACCGGCACCCAGACCAAGCTGGACGCAGAAGAGCGGATTAAAAATGTCCAGGGCGTATTCCGAATCCGGAAAACCCTGGACACCGGTCACATTTTACTTGTTGACGATACTTTTACCACCGGCGCCACGCTTGCCACCTGCTACGAGGTCGTTCGGGACGCCTTCGGCCCCCTGGTCCGCATCTCCGTCGCCACCCTCTCCGTGGTGGATTCATAGTAAAGATTCTATTATTTAGATTTGTATATTAATGGTATAATTTCTATTTTTGTAGCAGATGAAGTATGATGAGTTTCATCGTTTGGTGAAAGAACGTGGTTGGAAGGTGCTTCGGCAGAGCGGGAGCCACATTATCTACACAAAAGAAGGAAAGGCTTATCCTGTTCCTTATCACCGGGGGAAGGAACTGGGCCGGGGGCTGGAAAGGAAAATGAAAAAAGAAATGAAACTGTTATGACTACTATTGAAGCGGTTATCGAAAGGGCGAAAGACGGAACCTACTCTGTTTATTGCAAAAACGAGATCTTTTCCGGCGCCGGAGACACCTTGGACCAGGCCAAACAAAGCCTGCTCCAACAAATGGCTTTTTACAGAGAAACAGCCCTGGCCGAAGGATTCAAATACCCCGCATTTCTGGACGGGCCGTTTACGGTATCTTATCAGGCAGATGTCCTCAGCCTGCTTAAATACTATGTGGGAGAAGGTATCTTTTCTCTTGCCGGGATGGAAAAAATGACGGGTATAAACCAAAAACAGCTTTGGTCGTATATGAACGGAACCAAGCCCCGGAAGGCCCAGGTCTCCCGACTGGAAAAAGGATTCCAGGCCCTGCGGGAAGACCTGGATATGATATTTGGTTAATTACCTCTTAAAGCCCGCATCGCATTCAGGACGGCCAGGACGGTGACGCCCACAT
Organism: Bacteroidales bacterium; assembly: GCA_024683255.1. Next base: position 2,319 of record JAIKYL010000205.1, read on the forward strand.
CGGCAAATACGGCCATCCACATGGTGGCAAGGCCCAGGGCGGCCAGCACTAGCACGGCCACCTTGATGCCGATGGCCAGCCAGATATTCTCCTTGGCAATCCGGATGGTCCTTCTGGCGATGCGTATGGCCAGGGCAATCTTGGACGGCTTGTCGTCCATCAGGACCACGTCGGCGGCCTCTATGGCAGCGTCGCTGCCCAGGGCGCCCATGGCAATACCCACATCGGCCCGGGTGAGAACCGGAGCGTCGTTGATTCCGTCTCCAACGAAGGCCAAAGTGCCTTGGCTGAGGAGTTTCTCCACCTCCGTCACTTTGTCGGCCGGGAGGAGCTGGGCGTGGAATTCGTCCACCTTGAGGGCTGCGGCAACGGCTATGGCAACGCTTTCCTGGTCACCGGTGAGCATGACGGTTTTGTCGATCCCTTCGGCTTTCAGGGCAGCGATACCCTCGGCCGCATCGGCCTTTACACGGTCGCTGATAACTATATGGCCGGCATATTCGCCGTCGATGGCCACGTGGATGATGGTTCCGCTGTGGTGGCAGGGATGCCAGGCGGCTCCCAATTTATCCATAAGCTTGCTGTTACCCACAGCCACCTTCTTTCCGTTCACCGTGGCGATGATGCCATGACCGGCGGTCTCCTCAATACCCTCCACTGAGCAGTCATCGGCCTCGTTGGGATAGGCATTCCTGAGGGCCATGGCAATGGGGTGCGTCGAATGGCGTTCCACATGCGCCGCCAGGTGCAAAAGTTCCGTCTGATCAATCACTTCCGGATGGACGGCAGTCACCTCGAACACACCTTCCGTAAGGGTTCCGGTCTTGTCGAAAACCACGGTTTTTACCTTGGCCAGCTTGTCCAGCAAGTTGGAGCCTTTGACAAGGATACCCTTGCGGGAAGCGCCGCCCAGTCCGCCGAAGAAGGTGAGCGGGACGGAGATAACCAGGGCGCACGGGCAGCTGACCACCAGGAACATGAGGCCCCGGTAAATCCAGGTGGCCCACTCACCGGTGATGATACCCGGAATCACGGCCACCAGAACGGCCAGCCCCACCACGATGGGTGTATAAATCCGGGCAAAACGGGTAATGAAACTTTCGCTCTTGGACTTGGCCGATGCGGCATTCTCAACCAATTCCAGAATCTTGGAAGCGGTGGATTCGCCAAAGGCCTTGGTGGTCTTTACGCGTACTACGCCGCTAAGGTTCACGCAGCCGGAAAGGATCTCATCGCCTTCGTGGATGCTCCGGGGCACGCTTTCACCGGTAAGGGCAACGGTGTCCAGGCTGGAGTCTCCCTCCAGGACAACGCCGTCCATCGGCACCTTCTCTCCGGGCCGGACAAGGATCACTTCGCCCACAGTAACTTCTTCGGGCCGAACCGTTTCCAGCTTTCCGCCCCGTTCCACATTGGCGGTGTCCGGACGGATGTCCATCAGATGCTCGATGCTCTTCCGGGAACGACCTTCGGCCATTTCCTCAAAGAGCTCGCCCACCTGGAAGAAAAGCATGACAAACACGGCCTCCGGGAACTGCGTCTCCGCGCCCGGCAGGAAGCCGATTCCCAGCGCGCCCAGCGTGGCAACGCTCATGAGGAAGTCTTCGCTGAGGGCCTCACCGTGCAGAAGTCCTTCGGCCGCCTCTTTCAAAGTATCCCAACCCACGATGAGGTACGGGATAAGGTATAGCAGCAGATACTGCCAGGTGGCCCAGTCAGTACGTTTTTCAATCAGATAGGCAATAATGAGGAATACGGCGGCCAGGATAATTTTAATCAACCGGCCATGGCCTTCCTCTTCACCGTGATGGTGATGATGATGCTCGTGATGATGTTCATGATGGTGCTCATGCCCATGTTCGTGTTCATGGCATTCGCACTCCTGGTGATGGTGATGATGGTCTTCGTGTATCATGGTGTTCTTTATTTTCTGCTGCAAAGATACACCACGCCCCGTGCAACCGGGTTGCAATTAGCAGTACATGCCGCCGTTTACGGCAATGACCTGGCCGCTCACATAGGCCGACAGGTCCGAGGCCAGGTAGAGGGCGGTATTGGCAATATCCTCCACGGTACCGCCGCGCTTGAGGGGGATCATCTTGAGGTATTCGTCCTTCACGGCCTGCGGAAGGGCGTCCGTCATTTCGGAAATGATGAAGCCCGGAGCGATGGAATTGGCACGGATGCCGCGCGGACCCATTTCCTTGGCAACGGATTTGGCCATGGCGATGAGGCCGGCCTTGGAGGCCGAATAGTTCACCTGGCCCGGATTACCGGTCTGGCCGGCGATGGAAGCCATGTTGATGATGCTTCCACCCTTCTGGCGGGCCATCACAGGGACCACGGCGTGCAGGAAATTGAAGGCGCCCTTCATGTTCACGTCAATCACGGCGTCCCACTGCTGCTCGCTCATGCGCATGACCAGGCCGTCCTTGGTGATGCCGGCGTTGTTCACCAGCACGTCAATGCGGCCGAAGTCCTTCACAATCTCCTCCACCACGGCCTGCGTCTCCTCGAAATTGGCGCAGTTGGAAGCATAGCCTTTCACCTTCCGGCCCAGCGCCTCAATTTCCCGGATGGTCTCCAGGGCGCTGTCATTGATAACAAGGTCCGTAAAAGCTATATCGGCCCCTTCCGAGGCGAATTTGAGGGCAATGGCTTTGCCGATTCCGCGAGCGGCGCCCGTGATGAGGGCCACCTTTCCGTCTAAAAGTCCCATAAGATTATTAGCAAATTAGGCCACAAAGATAACTATTTTTGGCTATCTTTGCAGTCCTAAATCTTTGAATTATGCAAAGTCACATCCTGGATATCAATCTGTGGGAGAGCGGCGAACTCAAGCTGAGCTGGGTCCGCGCACATATGCCCCTGCTGGAAGGCATCGAAAAGGATTTCCGTAAAACGCAGCCCTTCAAGGGCCTGAAGGTGGCCCTGAGCGTGCACCTGGAAGCCAAGACGGCCCACCTGTGCGAGGTTATGGCCGCCGGCGGAGCGGAAATGTACATCACCGGCTCCAACCCCCTTAGCACGCAGGACGACGTAGCCGCCGCCCTGGTTCACGAAGGCCTCAACGTCTTTGCCATCCACGGCTGCACGGAAGAAGAATACTTTGCCGATATCCGCCGCGTGCTGGAAGTGGGTCCCAACATCATTATCGACGACGGTGGGGACCTGGTGACCACCCTGCATAACGAATTCCCGGAGCTACTGCCGGGCGTGATCGGCGGCTGTGAGGAAACCACCACCGGCATCCTGCGCCTCAAGGCCATGGACGCCGCGGGCAAGCTCACCTTCCCCATGATGCTGGTGAACGACGCAGACTGCAAGCACCTGTTTGACAACCGCTACGGCACGGGCCAGAGCGTGTGGGACGGCATCAACCGCACCACCAACCTCATTGTGGCCGGCAAGAACGTGGTGGTGGCCGGATACGGCTGGTGCGGCAAGGGCGTGGCCATGCGGGCCAAGGGCCTTGGCGCGGAAGTAATTGTAACTGAGGTGGATCCCGTGAAGGCCATGGAGGCCGTAATGGACGGATTCAAGGTAATGCCCATGCGGGAAGCCGCTGCGGAAGGGGATTTCTTTGTAACCGTAACGGGTTGTGCCGATGTAATCGGCCCGGAAGATTTCCTCCGCATGAAGGACGGCGCCATCTGCTGCAACGCCGGACATTTTGACGTGGAAGTGGCGGTGGCCAAGCTCAAGGCCATGGCGGTGAGCCACAGGCCCGCCAGGAACAACATCGAGGGTTATGTGCTGGAGAATGGACGCACGGTATACGTGATTGCCGAAGGCCGCCTGGTGAACCTGGCCGCCGGCGACGGACATCCGGCCGAGATTATGGACATGTCCTTTGCCATCCAGGCCCTCAGCGCCCGCTATCTGGCCGATAACCGGGGCAAGATTTCCCAGAAACTGAACAACGTTCCCGCAGAGATTGACCGCGAGGTGGCCCTCCGCAAACTGGCCGACTGGGGCATCGAGATTGATACCCTCACCCCCGAACAGCATAAATATCTATTTGGTTAGAAAATGTCATTGATTCCCATATACTGGTGGAACAAGGAAGTTCACAACTTCAAGATTTCCCAGGAAAAATTCACCAAGCAGCCGTGGGCCAACGGGGTTATCCTGCTGGGCTGCGTGGTAGTGGCCATGTTACTGGCCAACCTGCCCTTTACCAAGCACGCGTATCACGCTTTCCTTAACACGGGATTCACCATGAACATCCAGTCGCCGGACGGCGCCATCAACTGGGTGTTCCCACACGGCATGACGGTGGAGAGGTTCATCAACGACATCCTCATGGTCATCTTCTTCTTCACGGTGGGCCTGGAAATCAAGCGGGAAGTGGTCTGCGGGGAGCTTTCCTCCTTCAAAAAGGCCATCCTGCCCGTGATAGCGGCTTTTGGCGGCGTGGTATTCCCCGCCCTCATTTACACCATCGTGAACCATGGCACCTTATCGGCCTCCGGCTGGGGCATTCCCACAGCCACGGACATTGCCTTTGCGGTGGGCATCCTCTCCATCCTGGGAGACAAGGTTCCCGTTTCGCTCAAGGTGTTCCTTACGGCCCTTGCCATTGCCGATGACCTCATTGCCATCCTGGTGGTGGCCTTCTTCTACGGCGGCACCATCCGCCTTCCGTTGCTGTTCATCGCCCTTATGGTGATCTTGTTCGTGGCCCTCATGAAGAAGCTGGGAGAGAAGCGGATCGGCTTTTATCTTGTTCCCGCCATCATCGTGTGGTTCCTGTTCTACTACAGCGGCATCCACGCCACCATGACGGGTGTGGTCATTGCCCTGCTGATCCCCATGGACGCCCGTTACAACCGGGCCAAGTTCCACCGCCGCGCAAAAATCCTGTACGAAGGCCTGGTGGAATCCGAGCAGGCGCACACCGACGAATCCTTCCCCAACGGCCCGCAGCGCCATTATCTGCGCCGCCTGAGCAGCCTCACCAAGAAGACCATCCCGCCGTCCTACCGGCTGGAGCACAAGCTCAACCCCGTTGTGAACTTCTTCATCATGCCCATCTTTGCCCTGGCCAATGCCGGTGTGGAGATTCCGGACCTGTCGTATTTCAACGTCTTCCACGTGGATCCCGCCCTGGGCGGCGTGGGACTGGGTATCTTCCTGGGCCTGCTGCTGGGTAAACCTATCGGCATTACCCTCGCATCCTGGATTTCCATCAAGTGCAAGGTGGGAGAAATGCCCGCCAAATCCACCTGGCCCATGCTTTTTGCCGTGGCCTGCCTGGGCGGTATCGGCTTTACCATGAGCATTTTTGTGGACACGCTCTCCTTTGCGGGAGAAGGCATTACACCGGAGGTTACGCAGCACCTGAGGGATGCCGGCAAGATTGCCGTTTTAATGGGTTCCGTGTGTTCCGGCATCCTGGGATCGGCCCTTATCGGCGTGGTATCGAATTTGCAGAAACAAAAGGAAACACTTGCTTCTTAGCAACTTAATCCTTATGTTTGCAAAAATAAAACCAATTACCATGAAAAAAGCTTTTGCCCTTTTTGCCATCACACTGCTGTCTGTTGGCATCCTGAGCGCCCGTAAACCGGACCATGTTTCAGTAGTATCCGGCAACGTGAAGATCCTGGGGGAAAAAGAAACCCTCTGCTCTGTAAAATTCGACTATTCCAATACACAGGTGGAAGAAAAACCCCTGATGGAATATCTTCAGGAAAAAGGAGACGACTATGTAGCGGACTGGGACGAGGAAGCCACCTTTGCCCAGCAGTACTTCTATGCCTCCTTCAATGACGAGAACTCCCGTGGCCTGCAGGTCTTTGCCTTCGGCTCGGAAGATGTCTATGCGTACGAGATGACCATCCACGTGAATGAACTGGATATGGGAGAAGGCGGAAGCATGTTCAACCCCTTTGCCCGCAGGGACGCAGGCGGTATGAAGATGTCCGGCACCATAGAATTTAAGGACAAAGAAACCGGTGAGGTTGTCCTTGTCCTTAAAGTGGATGGAGTCAAAGGCGAGAGCCATGTGAGCCAGCGGGTTCGCATGGGCCTTATGTACGACAATTTGGCCGAAGAGATTGCGGAACTGAATTAACGGGCGGCCGCCATGGCGGCTTCCACATCATCCGGACTTACAGGCAGGCGCTGGGGACCCAATCTCCTGGCGCCTGTTTCCGTTACCAGGACATCGTCTTCCAGGCGGATGCCGCCAAAGTCATAGTAGCTCTCCAGCTTGGCGTAGTTCACAAAATCATAGCCCAGGCCTTCCTTCTTGAACTTTTCTATGAGCGCCGGAATGAAATAGATGCCGGGTTCGTCCGTAATCACATGACCGGGCTTTAAGCTGCGGGCCATTCTTAACGAGCCCAGACCCAGCTGTTTGGCGCGGGTCTGGTCCGGGTCGTAGCCCACCAGGTTTTCTCCAAGGTCTTCCATGTCGTGTACGTCCAGGCCCATGTTGTGGCCCAAGCCGTGCGGCTGGAACAGACCGGCGATGCCCTTGGCCACCATTTCGTCCAGATCTCCCTTTACAATACCCAGGGCACTGAGGCCTTCCAGCATCTTGCGGGCTGTGGCCAGATGTACCTCCCGGTAAGTGATGCCGGGCTTGGTGAGACTGAAGGCCAGCTGGTTGCAATCATAGACAATCTGATAGACCTCCCGCTGCTTCTGGGTGAACTTGCCGCTGGTGGGATAGGTGCGGGTGAAGTCGCTGGCATAATGCTCGTTGCTCTCCACGCCGGCATCTATGACCATGAGCTTGCCGGGCTCGATGACGTTGTTATGAAGATGGTTGTGCAGGGTTTCTCCGTGCTGGGTGAGGATGGTGGGGAAGGAAACACCCCAGCCCTTGGCCAGCGCCACGCCTTCCATCTTGCCCACAATGTCCTGCTCTACAATGCCGATTTTGATGGCATCGCGCGCCACGGAATGCATCTCATAGCCAAGGGCGCAAGCCGCGTCAATGGCCTGAATCTCAATATCCTCCTTGATAAGGCGCATGGAGATGACGGCCTTGATGAGGGGCTCCGAAGGCGTTCCGCCGGGAACCAGCTGCCCCAGCTTCAGGGTATTGTAATACCGGCTGGGCGGCAGGAAATGAACGGGGCGGCCGCTCTTGCGGGCAAGCGCCGCAGCGTTCTCCACTCCGCCATAGGGGGCGATGTGCTCTATACCCACCTCATCGGCCTTGGAACGGACGCTGGGCTGAGGGCCCATCCAGATTATGTCGTCAATTTCCACATCGTTGGCAAAAAGGGTTTCCGCGCCGGAATCTATGTCCAGGACGGCGGCCATGAAGGGTTCGTCCAGGCCGAAGTAATACAGCCAGGAACTGTCCTGACGCCATTTATAGCAATTGTCTTTATACTGGGCAGGAGCTTCTGCATTTCCAACAAACAGGATGATACCGCTCTGACCGGCTTCCCGCATCTTTCCAAGCAGGGTTTTACGCCTTCTTACATAGACCTCTTTTGCAAACATAGTAGGAATAGTTTTTGTTTGCTCAAAGATAATCAATATTTTTGTGCCATGGAAACTTTTATTGCCATCCTTGCCATCATTTTTGGCATTGTGGGTATCGTGGGCAGCATTGCACCGGCGCTGCCCGGCCCGCCCTTGAGCTGGGTGGGAATGCTGGTGCTTTATATCTGGGGAGCCGGGTCCAACGGCGCCGGAGACCCCATGACCACCAAGTTCCTCCTTATCTGGCTGGGAATTGTAATAGTTGTAAGTCTTCTGGACTATGTGGTTCCGGCCTATTTCACCAAGCTCACCGGCGGCAGCAAATACGGCAGCTGGGGCGCGGTCATCGGCCTTTTTGTGGGGCTCATCTATCCGCCTGTGGGTATGATCATGGGGTCCCTGCTGGGCGCTTTCCTGGCGGAGTTGCTCTTTGCCAACAAACCCGCCATCACATCCCTTAAATCGGCCTTCGGAGCCTTCCTGGGCTTCATGTTCGGCACCGGCCTCAAGCTCATCTGCAGCGCCGTAATGCTGTTCTATATCATCGTTTACGCCTTCTAAAAATCTATGGCTTCAAAGATTGGGAAAATCCTGGTAGTGGACGACAACCTGGGCATCCGCCGGGCGCTGGAGATCCTTTTGCCCATGCACTTTGCAGAGGTTAAGACCATTCCCTCGCCGGCCACCCTGGTGTCTTCGCTGGAGCAGTTCCGGCCGGACGTGGTGCTGCTGGACATGAATTTCAACACCAGCATCAATACCGGCAACGAGGGCCTCTACTGGGCCGGGGAAATCAAGAAGATGGTGCCGGAGGTGGAGGTGGTGCTCTTCACCGCTTATGCCGATATCCAGCTGGCCGTGGAGGGGATGAAGCGCGGCGCCTTCGATTTCATTGTGAAGCCCTGGGATAACGACAAACTGATTGAGGTGCTCACGGCAGCGAGGGACAAGGCTAGGAAAGCAATGAAGAGAGATGCCCGGTCGGGGCCGGGCATGACGGGAACGGGGACCAACGGCGTCATCCCCGGCTTGACCGGGGATCTCATGTTCTGGGGTTCTTCCAAGCCGATGGCGGCCATCCGCAAGACCCTGGACAAGATTGCGCCCACGGATGCCACCGTGCTCATTACCGGCGAGAACGGTACCGGCAAGGACGTGCTGGCGCGGGAAATCCACGCCCACAGCCTCCGGAGCGGGAAGTCGATGGTGGCCGTAGATGCCGGCGCCATAACGGAAACCCTGTTCGAGAGTGAACTCTTCGGCCATGTGAAAGGCGCCTTCACGGACGCGCATGCGGACCATATGGGCAAATTTGAGCAGGCCGATGGCGGGACGCTGTTCCTGGACGAGATTGGCAACATTCCCCTGCACCTGCAGGCCAAACTGCTGCGGGTAATCCAAAGCCGGAGCGTAGTGCGCGTGGGCGGCTCCCAGGCCATTCCGGTGAACATCCGGCTCATCTGCGCCACCAACATGGACCTGGAACAGCTGGTGCGGGAAGGCCGTTTCCGGGAAGATTTGTATTATCGGATCAACACCGTTCACCTTGCCCTGCCCGCCCTCCGCGAACGGAAGGAAGACATTGTCCCACTGGCGCAGCTGTTCCTGGAGCGATATGCACAGAAGTATCACCGCCAGCTTACCGGCCTGTCTCCGGAAGCCGGGGAAATCCTTAAGGCACAGAGCTGGAACGGCAATATCCG